>DATEGW010000200.1:0-25301 GCA_035279845.1 Candidatus Acidiferrales bacterium
ACGGAACCGAATGATCGCGGGGATGTCGTTGGGAGTGGTGGTCGTAGAGGGTGCGCAATATTCGGGATCGCTGATCACGGCGCGGTTGGCGATGGAATTTGGGCGTGAGGTGTTTGCTGTACCCGGTAATGTGACGCAGCCGATGAGTTTTGGACCGAACCTGTTAATTAAGCAAGGTGCTAAGCTGGTAGTGGGTTGGGAGGATGTGGTCGAGGAACTGCCGACGCCTGTGCGAGCCGAGCTTTTGCCTGTGGAGCAAAAATCACAGGAGGAGCGGATGGAACTTCTCACGAACGAATTCTCGGCGTCCGAGCGCATCCTTTATGGGCTGTTGGGCACCGACGAGGCCAAGGCCATCGACGATTTGCTGGAGCTTTCTGGGCTGACTTCGTCGGACGTGCTGGCAACCCTATTTGACTTGGAGATGAAAGGCGTGGTACGCCAGTTACCGGGAAAGCAATTCTTGAAAGTCCTGTTGTAACCGCAGGCGCCGATCAAGGTACGATGGGCTCAAGGGCATTCGCGGGCGTTCCGTCCGCATCCAAGACTATAGAGGTCGAGGAAGGTTCCTAGGGGACCTTAGACTGAGGAAGACGAAAAAGAAGCATGGCAAGATCGCTTGTTATCGTTGAATCGCCGGGGAAGGCCAAGACCATTAATAAATATCTTGGCCGGAACTATACCGTAAAGGCTTCTTACGGCCACGTGATGGACCTGCCCAAGAAGACCATAGGGATACTCCTGCCCGAGAACGGCAATGGCAAGGCCAAGAAGAAGCGTAAGAGCCGGGCAAAAGGCAAAGCAGCCAAGGCCCCGGAAAAGAAAGTGGTCGTCACCGCCGAGAATATTTTTGACCCGACGTATGAAGTAATTCCCGACAAAGTGAAAGTGATCGATCAACTGAAGGCGGCGGCTGAAAAGGCGGAAAACGTCTACCTAGCGAGCGACCCGGACCGAGAAGGCGAAGCAATATCGGCACATCTCCTTGAGGCGCTGGCGAGAAACAAGTCTGAAAGGTCCAAATTCTCGCGCGTAAGGTTCAATGAAATTACGCAAAAAGCCATAAAGGCCGCTTTCGAACAGCCCACGAAAGTGGACGAGAACCTTGTCGACGCACAGCAGGCCCGGCGTGTCTTGGATCGGATCGTCGGCTATAAGGTTTCACCCCTGCTTTGGGATAAAGTCCGCCGTGGGCTATCGGCCGGGCGTGTGCAGACGGTTGCGCTGCGTTTGATTGTCGAACGCGAACGCGAGGTTCGCGCGTTTGTCCCCAAGGAATACTGGACGATCCACGCACTGCTCGCGACAGGCGAGCCGCCCGCCTTCGAAGCGAAGCTAACAAAGTATAAGGGCGAGGACCTCGAGATTCCGGACGAGGCCGAGGCGCGCCGCGTCCTCGCGGCTGTGGAACATGCGGTATGGCAGGTGGCAAACGTCACACAGAAGGAAAAGCGCCGCAACGCGCCGCCGCCGTTTACCACTTCCAAGTTGCAGCAAGCTTCGTATAACCGGCTGCGGTACACAGCCAAGCGCACGATGATGCTGGCGCAGCGGCTGTACGAAGGCGTCGAACTGGGTGACGAAGGCTCGGTCGCGCTGATTACGTACATGCGCACGGATTCGGTGCGTGTTTCGAGCGATGCGTTGGCGCAGGTGCGCGAACAGATCGGTTCGACATACGGCGAAAAATACCTTCCGGAAAAGCCGAATTTCTTCAAGTCGAAGAAGGATGCGCAAGAGGCGCACGAAGCGATTCGGCCCACAGATGCTTCGCGCACGCCGGAAAGCGTTCGCGCATTTCTCGAGCCAGACATGTTCAAGCTCTACCAGATGATCTGGCAGAGATTTGTTGCGTCACAGATGGTTCCCGCCGTGTTCGACCAGACGACGATTGATGTGAGCGCGGCCGATTACACCTTCCGGGCAAGCGGTTCGGTGATCAAGTTTGACGGTTATCTGGCTATCTACCAGATCGTGAAGGAAGAAGAGGAAAAGGAAGACGAGGGGGATAGCGAGAGCCGGACATTGCCGCGAGTGACGGAAGGCGACCAACTGCGACTCGAAAACATCCGGCCCGACCAGCACTTCACGGAACCCCCGCCTCGCTATACAGAAGCGACGCTCGTCAAGGAATTGGAAGAAAAGGGTATTGGACGGCCCTCCACATATGCGGCGATCATCTCGACAATCGTCGATCGCGAATACGTGAACAAAGACCAGGGGCGTTTCACACCGACGCTTCTGGGCGAGAAAGTCAGCGACCTGCTTGTGAAGAGCTTTGAAGACGTTTTCGACGTAAGTTTCACTGCGCGCCTTGAGGACGAGCTCGACGAAATCGAAGAAGGAAAGCTGCCCTGGAAAACGTCGGTGAAGGAATTCTGGGACAGGTTTGAGGTGGATCTCGATAAGGCCGGCGACGAGATGATCTCGTATAAAGCCGGGATCCCGACGGGCGAGAAATGCGAAAAGTGCGGCCAGGGCGAGCTGCTAGAGCGCATCAGCCGCCACGGATTTTTCCTCGGCTGCAACCGGTATCCCGACTGCGATTACACGCGCGATCTTTCAGATGTGGCGGGCGACGATTCGGAAGCCGACACCGGCACGCAATACTGCGATAACTGCGGCAAGGAAATGACGATCAAGCGCGGGCGCTTTGGCACATTCCTGGCCTGCACCGGTTATCCGAACTGCAAGACCACACGGCGGCTCGCGAGCGGCACGAAGAAGGCGCTCGAGCCGGATGTCCCGATTGATGAAAAGTGCCCGGAATGCCAAGGGCAGCTATTGAAACGGCATGGACGCTATGGAGAGTTCATCGGCTGCGAGCACTATCCGAAATGCAAGTACACGCGGCCGATTACGCTGGGCATCAAATGCCCGAAATGCGGTGAGGGCGAGTTTGTCCGTCGCGGAACATCCAAAGGACGGGGCCGTGGTCGGGTTTTTTACGGCTGCAGCCGATATCCGGATTGCGACTATACGTCTCCGCACGAACCTATCGCCGAGCCGTGTCCGAAGTGCGGCGCGCCCTTTGTGGTGGAGAAACGAACCAAACACGGAACATTCCGTTCCTGTGTGCGAGAAGGATGCGATTGGGAGATCGAAGTCGCACCGGCCACGCCTCCGCAACTTGTAGAAGAGCCCGTGGGCGCTGCGGGAAAAACCTGATAAGAAAATTATTGCGCGCACGAATGCAACGAGCGTACATTTCGGATGCTGGCGCATTGCGACATCGAGCGCGCGGCGTTTGTTCCTAACGCGAACAGAAATTGAGTAACGTCAACCATCAACCGGATTCGCCACCGATCCTCCTCAGCATCGCCGGGTTCGATCCCTCCTGTGGAGCCGGCATCGCCGCCGACCTGAAGACATTTTCCGCACACAATTGCTACGGTATCGCAGCGATTGCCGCCATTACTGTGCAGTCCAGCGAGGGAGTGAAATCGGTGCATGCCACTCCCGCTCCAATGCTCCGGGCGCAGCTCGATACGCTGGCCGATGACGTCTTGATTGCGGCCGTAAAGATTGGAATGCTCGCGAATCGCGCGAACGCCTCGACCGTGGCGGAATTTCTCGATGCGCGTAAGTTCGCGCATGTGGTGCTCGATCCCGTGATGCGTCCTACGGCGGGAAACGCGGAATTGCTCGATGCGCCGGGATTGAAATTCGTTCGCGACGAACTGCTGAAGCGCGTTTCGGTGATCACGCCGAATATGCCGGAGGCCGGCTTCCTAACGGGCATTGAAGTGAAGGATATCGCGTCGATGAAAGATGCGGCTTTGAAGCTCGCGGATATGGGTGCACGGGCCGTGATCGTGACGGGCGGCCACATGGAAAAGCCTACGGATGTGTTGTGCGAGGGCGGTGCGGTCGAAACGTTTGGTGGCGATCATGTGAGGAGCAATAACACGCACGGATCGGGGTGCACATTTTCCTCCGCCATAGCTGCCCAACTTGCCGCCGGGCAGCAACTTCCCCAAGCTGTGATTCTCGCTAAAGCATACGTAACAAAGGCGATAGAGAAGGCGTTTCAGGTGGGAAAAGGGCCTGGGCCGCTTAATCAACTGTTTCGTTTCCACCAAGACCCGCCGACACGCGGCGTCCACGAGGTTCCTCAGCACGGCATGCACCCTGCAGCCGAACCGACGGCTCATTAGAACCATCATCCGGTGCAATCCGTTGCTACTTGCGCATCAGACCGGATGGACCGCGTTGGCCTGTACTATAACCCTATGCTATAAAAGCGAAGTTGCCCTAATTCGAGGAAATTGTGCCGTTTATCAACTTTCCAGCGCGAGAGATTAACTGCAAGCTTGTCTACTACGGTCCCGGGTTAGGCGGAAAAACCGCCAACTTGCAGTGGATCTATGAGCATACTGGTACGAATCAAAAGGGAAAGATGGTTTCCCTCGCTACCGAGACGGACCGCACTCTTTTCTTCGACTTTCTTCCGCTGGACTTAGGGACAGTTCGCGGGTTCAAAACGCGCTTTCATTTATATACGGTGCCTGGGCAGGTATTTTATGAGGCGAGCCGAAGGCTGATACTGAAGGGCGCCGACGGCGTCATTTTTGTGGCGGATTCCCAGGAGGAACGGCTCGATGCGAATCTCGAGACTCTCGACAACCTCCGCGAACACCTAAAAGACCACAATCTGGATTTCACCACGATTCCTTACGTGCTGCAGCTGAACAAACGCGACCTGCCGAACGTGCTGCCCATCGATGAATTGAGAAAACAGCTTGCCGTGAAAAATGAGCCTGCGCTGGAGGCGGTTGCGGTTACCGGGCAAGGCGTTTTCGATACGCTGAAGGAAGTTGCCAAGCTGGTGCTGGCGGAATTAAAGAAGAACGCCTGAGAGTGACTTGACTCACATCGGATTCCTGGTTACGCCGACGCGATTTTCATTGCGGTCGTCAGTAAAGAGGTGTATCAGCCGCGCAGCAAAAAACAGTGCGTAGGACAATCACTGTTGCACGTGGAGATTAAACACCACTTCAATTGTTTGACGCACTGTCATTAGTCGGCCATCTGGGCTCTTCGCCGGCTGAAGCTTCCACGAGCGAACAGTATGGACGGCGGACCATGTGAGCCCATATGGCAGAGACTGCAAAGGGCTGATGTCCGAGACCGTACCATCCGTATTCACCAGCACCGAAACAAACAACTTTCCGCTAACCTTATGATTGATCGCGCTCTGAGTAAAAGGTGCATTGGGACAGTGCATGCAAATAGGAGGAGAACTGCCTTTCGGAAGCCCGCTTTCTGCAGTGAAGCTTTTCACGTTCTCGGCTGCGCTTGGCGTTATTTGAGGAGCATCAGGCGCGCGCAGTTTTAACGCCAAACGAGCAATATCGTTGCCCGAATCGAGTCGATAGCAATCTACTGTTAGCTCCAGTATTCCGTCATGAACCGGACCCAATTCACCGAGGACGGCGACCTTAGCCTTCAGCTGAGAGGCAATGGCAAGAGCAATATCCGGATATCGCAGTGCAGAGCGCGCTAGCCTGTTCTGGGTGATGGCGTCGGCAACCTTCGTGCGTTCGATAACCTTTGGGCTCTGCGCGAGCAAAGACAGGCGTTTAGTCAAATCATCTGCCAACTCCTCGCCCAGCGGAGTTACCGACTGACCGGGCCCTTGGAAATCGAGGACCACGATACTCTTTTGCTTGGACTGATCGACCGCTTTGATTAGCGACGAGGCAAGCGCGTCCATCGGTGCTGCTTGCGCATGGACTGAGCCACCTGCTGCCGCAAAACCAAGGATCAAGAGCGCCAACACACATCTTGATTTCAAGTTCGGTTGCCTAAATGACACATTTTGCCGAGTGGCATAGAATCGGTTTTCGGCTGAGGGATTTTTTCGGCATCCAATCAAACTACCGGTCGCGACCGCGGTCGCGTCCACCGCCTCCGTAACCGCCACGTCCACCGCCGCCGCGCCCGCCACCACCGCCTCCGCGCCCACCACCTCCGCCACCGTAACCGCCGCGACCGCCGCCACCTCCGCCGCCTTCGCGCTGCGGACGGGCTTCGTTGACGACGAGAGCGCGACCCATGAATTCCCTGCCATTCAACGCGGCGATGGCTTTTTCCGCTTCGGCATCGTCGCGAACCTCCGCGAAACCGAAACCACGCGGCTGGCCTGTGAAACGATCGCGAAGGAGCGTCAGTGAATCCGGCTGCACGCCAGTCTCCGCAAACAACGCTTGCAACTGCTCTTCCGTAGCCTTGAAGGAAAGATTACCGACGTAGAGCTTCTTCACGGTGGTGCTCCTCGGCGCCCCCGGTGGGGAGACGCGGACACGGGACTGGAAGAGGCTGGTCCGGCCCAGGGCAGTCAGCTAGGTGCCCGACTACTTAGGGCTGGAGCGAGCGCTCCAGCAACTCGTGAGCATCTTGCGCTAACCGGCCTTGCCAGTCAACTGTTTGCGGCGCTTGAGCCGGTTGAGCAATGGTTGGGTGGGCCGCGTTAGGTTCTGTAGCTTGCGTTGATGTGGACGTACTCCTGCGTCATGTCGCAGGTGAGGATGCGGGCTTTGCCTTTGCCGGAGTGTAAGTCGATCACGACAGAAACGTGTTTTGTTTGCATACGGCGGCTTGCCGCTCGCTCGCTGAATTTGTGTTCGCGGCCGCGTTTGCAGACGAGCATTCCCGCAAGCCAGACGTCCGCACGTTCATAATCGAATTTCACGCCGGAGCGGCCAGCGGCGGCCAGAATCCGGCCCCAATTGGGATCGGCGCCGGCAAATGCGGTTTTTACCAGCGGAGATGTTGCGATTGTTTGCCCGATTTGGCGGGCGGCGTCATCCGACGGAGCGCCGCGAACTTCAATTTCGATCACGCGCTGAGCGCCCTCACCATCTTCTACGATGGCGTACGCGAGCGAATTGCAGACGTCTTCCAGTGCTTTGAGAAAGGCGTTATAAGCCGCTCCTTCAGTTGTGATTTCGGGTGCGCCGGACCGGCCGTTGGCGAGAATCGCGACGGTGTCATTGGTCGAGCTGTCGCCGTCAACCGTGATTGAGTTGTAGGTTGAAGTGGCAACCGACCGGAGCGCGCGATCCAGCAGCGCGGGAGAAATGGCTGCGTCAGTGACGAGGAACGAAAGCATCGTGGCCATATTGGGATGAATCATCCCCGAACCCTTTGCGCACCCGAGCACACGTACCTGTTTGCCGCCGATGCGGCACGTTGACGCGGCCCATTTCGGACGGGTATCCGTGGTCATAATGGCGCGAGCAAATTGAGTGAACGTGACCGCGTCTGACGCGCGCGATTTTACGAGCCCCGGGACCGCTGCCAGGATTTTATCCACGCGAAATTCGCCGCCGATTACGCCGGTGGAGCAGACAATCACGTTCGATGCGTCCATTCCGCCGATTTGGCGCGCTAGTGTCGAAGCCGTTTCACGGGATGCCGGACGACCGTCCTTTTCGGTGCAGCAGTTTGCGTTTGCCGAATTGACGATCACGGCGCGCATGCGGCCTTTTGATTTGCGGAGGTGTTCGCGCGAGATGATGACGGGCGCGGCGACCACCTGGTTCGTAGTGAAGAGAGCGGCCGCCGAAGCGGGCGACTCGCTAAGCACAAGTCCGAGATCGAGCTTTGCACGTTTCAGGCCGCAATGCACGGCAGCGAAAGAAAATCCGCGAGGGACCTGGGAATCGGAGAGATATGGGTTCATGGCGTGATAGGTGCGGCCTCAGCATGGTTGCGCATGGACAGAGATTTGAGCACGGTCACGGATTCTCCTCAAGCTTTGAGACACGCAATTCGAAGTCCTGGAGCGCGGCACGAACAGCACCGGGGGCTGTTCCGCCGGGCGATGATTTGCGGGCCAGTGCGGCGTCTACTGTAAGAACCGACGAAACGTCGCGCCCGAATGCAGGCGAAAATTGCTTCAGTTTATCGATCGGCATTTCGCGGATGGACTTGCCTTCGCGTTCGGCGGCGCGAAGAACTTTGCCGACGACTTCGTGCGCTTCGCGAAAGGGAACATCCGCGGCGACAAGGTAATCGGCCAACTCCGTCGCCACGAGTGACGGATCGTTTGCGCCTTCGCGCAGGCGCGCCTCGCGGAATTTAGTTGCGGCAAGCGTAGCTGCGGCGATTTGCGTCATCGCGAGCGTCTGGTCATGCGCTTCAAAGAGCGGCATTTTGTCTTCCTGTAAGTCGCGTTGATAGCTTGAGGGCAAGCCCTTGCACGTGGTCAATAGCGCGACGAGCGAGCCGTAGATGCGGCCCGTTTTGCCGCGAATCAATTCCCAGGCGTCGGGATTCTTTTTTTGCGGCATCAGGCTGCTGCCGGTTGAATATTCGTCGGGCAGCTCGATGAAGCCAAATTCCGGCGTTGCAAAGAGCACCATATCTTCGGCGAGACGAGAAAGATGCATCGCGGCCGTTGAAAGCGCAAAGAGGTATTCGAGCGCGAAATCGCGGTCGCTGACGGCATCGAGGCTGTTCGCGGTAATCGCGGAGAAGCCCAGGTCTTTCGCCAGCGCATTGCGATCGAGGGGGAACGCACAGCCGGACAGTGCTCCAGAACCGAGCGGGCACGAGTTCGCGCGTTCCGCAGCACCCGCGAGGCGGTCGGCGTCGCGAAGGAAGGCTTCGCCATGCGCGAGCAGCCAGTGCGAAAGCAAAAGAGGTTGCGCGTGCTGCATGTGGGTAGTGCCGGGCATTGGAATGCCGAGATTAGCTTTCGCCTGCGCCGCGAACGCGCGTACGAGCAATCCGAGGGCACGCCGAACTTCGCGCGCTGAATCCTTCACATACATGCGGAATTCGGTCGCAACCATTTCGTTGCGGCTGCGGCCTGTGTGGAGCTTGGCGCCGAGCGAACCGAGTTTTTCGATCAGAGCCGTCTCGGCGAAATGGTGAACGTCCTCAGCGTTTGAAGCATCGAGCCATGCGGCATCGGTGCGCGAGCGCGTTTCGATTTCATCAAGCGCAGCGACAAGTTTGTGCGACTCATCGGCGGTTAACACGCCTGCGGCTGCGAGGGCGCGCGCCCATGCGCGATCCAGGGCGAGCTCCTGCGGCAGAAACCTGCGATCGAATTGCCACGAGCGCTCGAATTCGTAGAAGGAGGCGTCCGGTCCGCGTTCGAACCGGCCGCCCCACATCTTGGCTCCGCTCATCTAGCTTTGGCCTCTTTTACTTGGGCATCGAGCGGCACGGTGATGGGCAGTGCGAAAAGATTGATGAAGCCTTCGGCGTCTTTGGGGTTATAGCCGGTCATGCTGAAGCTGGCGAGGCCGGCGCGATAGAGCGAATAGGGCGAAACGCGCGACGCGGCGCTCACGTTGCCTTTGAAGAGAGAAAGTTTCACGGAGCCAGTGACGCGCTTTTGCGATTGCGTGAAGAAGGCGTCGAGCGATTCGCGAAGCGGCGTGAACCACATGCCGTAGTACACCATCTCCGCATAACGCAGCGCGAGCATCTGCTGGTAATGCATCGTTTCGCGATCGAGACAGAGCGATTCGAGTTCGCGATGCGCCTGAATCAGCAGGGTACCGCCGGGGGTTTCATATGCGCCGCGCGATTTCATGCCGACGAGCCGATTTTCGACGATATCGATGCGTCCTACGCCATTTGCCGCTGCTATTTCATTCAATTGATTGAGCAGCGCCATGGGCGACAGCTTTTTGCTATTCACCGATACCGGGGTGCCGGCTTCGAAGCCGATTTCGACCTCGGTCGGCTTGTCGGGTGCCTTGGCAGGCGACGTGATCCATTGCCACATCGCCTCATCGGGCGCGTTTGCAGGATCTTCCAACACGCCGCCTTCGTGGCTTAGGTGCCAGATGTTGCGATCACGGCTGTAAATGTTCTTCGTGGTTTGCTCGATGGGAATATTGTGCGATTCGGCGTAAGCGATTGCCTCTTCGCGCGAATTGATCTTCCATTCGCGCCAGGGAGCGATGATTTTCAGTTCAGGGCCGAGCGCCTTTGCTGCAAGCTCGAAGCGCACCTGATCGTTGCCTTTGCCGGTGCAACCGTGCGCGAGAGCATCCGCGCCGACCTTCTTTGCAATCTCCACCTGGCGTTTAGCCAAAATCGGCCGTGCGAACGACGTGCCAAGCAAATATCTGTGCTCGTAGACGGCTCCGGCGCGCAATGTGGGCCAGATATAGTCGGTGATGAACTCTTCGCGCAGGTCTTCGACGTGTGCTGCGCTTGCGCCCGTCGCGAGCGCTTTCTTTCGAGCCGCTTCAAGATCTTCTTGCTGACCGAGGTCGCCGATCATGGCGATCACTTCGCAATTGTTGTAGTTCTCCTTCAGCCAGGGAATGATGATGGAGGTATCAAGACCTCCGGAATATGCGACTACGACCTTCTTTGCCAATTTTCTCTCCTTGGATTGCGCGTTACGCGCTGAGCAGACTGTGCAGGATTGCTTTCTGCACATGCAGGCGGTTTTCCGCCTGATCGTAAACGACGGAGCGCGGCGAATCCATCACCGCGTCAGTCACTTCAAGTCCTCGATGCGCCGGCAGACAATGCAAGAATACCGCGTCCGGCGCGGCCAGCGAAAAGAGCGCCTCGTTCACTTGATAAGGCATGAAAACGGCCTCACGCGTGGCCGCTTCGCCTTCCTGACCCATACTCGCCCAGACGTCAGTGTAGACCGCCTGCGCTCCTCGAACAGCCTCTTGCGGCGACGTGAAAATTTCCAGGTTGCTGCCGTTGGTCTGCGCGATTCGCTGCGCATGCGAGACGATTGAGGCGTCCGGCTCATAATCCTCCGGCGTAGCCACGCTCATGTGAGCACCGGTTTGTGCTGCCGCCATAAGCAGGGAGTGGCACATGTTGTTTCCGTCGCCCACGTAGCTGAGCTTCAGCCCGCGCAGCCCGCCGAATCGCTCCTCGAGCGTGAAGAAATCGGCCAAAGCCTGGCACGGGTGATACTTGTCTGAGAGAGCGTTGATCACGGGAATCGTGGCGTTTTTAGCCAATTCGTCGAGAGTCTTCTGGGCGAATACACGCGCAATAATTCCCTGGACCCAGCGCTCGAGATTGCGTGCGATGTCCCGCACCGGTTCACGTTCGCCAAGCCGCGACGCCGTGTGGTCCAGGAACGTGCTGTAGCCGCCCAACTGCGCAATGGCGACCTCGAAAGTCACTCTGGTCCGCAGTGACGGCTTCTCGAAAAGCAGCACGAACGACTTCCCATCGAGTGTGCCCCGATAGCGGCCAGGACGCGCCTTGACGTCTGCCGCCAACCGCAGAAAGTCCTGCACTTGTGCGGCGCTCCATTCGACGCCCGTCAGCAGATCGCCTTTTAACGTCAACGAAACAGCACTCGTTTTGCTCATCTTGTCGCCGCCATGGTCATCGGCTCAGCGGATGCCGCACTTGAGGTAACAGCCTTTTGTCCCACCTTACGCACGTTCTTTGCTCCACGCGACAAAACGCGCTCGAACCTCTTCAGGAATTCCGCCACATCCTTCTTTTTAACGATATAAGGCGGCAGCAGACGCAAAATGTGCTCGTGCGTGCAGTTCATGAGCAGGCCTTCGCGAAATGCCTCTTCAATGAAGGGAGCGCCTTCGGTCGCAAGATCGATGCCGATGATCAAACCCTCGCCGCGAACTTCGCGGATGAAATCGAAGCGTGTCATCAGCATTTTAATGCCTTCACTCAACTCCGCGCCGCGCTCTCTCGCGTTTTCGATCAGGCCTTCCTCTTCGAATATGGCGAGTAGCTCAAGTCCAACCGCACAGATCAAAGGACCGCCCGCAAAGGTCGAACCGTGCATTCCTGGAACGAATGCTGACGCGAACTGCTCGTTCGCGGCGACTGCGCCGAGTGGTAGTCCGCCAGCCAGCGGTTTTGCCATCGTAATGATGTCCGGCGGCGCGGCAAACTTCTGGCAGGCAAATTTCCGTCCCGTGCGGCCCAAACCGCATTGAATCTCATCCGCAATCAATGCCGCGTCAAATTGCGTCGCCAATGTCCGGGCGCGGTGCCAGAAGGGTTCGCTTACGGGAAATACGCCTGCCTCGCCCTGGATCGGCTCTACCACGATCGCACAGACGTGCTCGTTGAATTTTGCTTCGAGGTCAGTGACATCGTTGAACCTGACGAACTCGACGCGCGGAACGAGGGGCTCGAACGGAACGCGATATTTCAGCGTATGCGTAATCGAAAGGGCGCCGAATGTGCGCCCATGAAACGAGTTCTCAAGCGCGAGAATGCGCGTCTTTTCAGTCGGGCCGCCAGCCTTGGCGTGGGCGTAGGCTCTGGCCAGCTTTAACGCGCCTTCAATCGCTTCGGCGCCGCTATTCGTGAAGAAAATGCGGTCAAGGCCCGTCCATTTCGCGAGTTTCGCCGCCAGCGGGGCCTGATATGCGTTGTGGAACAAATTGGAAACATGGATGGCTCGGGTTGCCTCGCGACGAATGACCTTAACAAGCCGCGGATGAGAATAACCAAGCGCGTTGACCGCGATGCCGCCCAGAAAGTCCAGATATTCCTTGCCCTGCGAATCGTAAAGCCGGCAGCCGCGTCCGTGCGTGAACACCATCGGCGGGCGCTTATAAGTGTTCATTAAATGGCTTGCCGCTTGTTCCCGAATCTTCGCCGGCAAAGCGGAATCCCCACGAGTCATCTTGGTCTTTTTTGTCATGGAATTACTCCGCGGCGCGTTGCGCAGCCTTGGCCGCGCGTACGACCGGCAAAACGCGCGTTCCGTGATGCGACCGCGCGCCGTTTGCAGCGTTGAGCAGAGCGCGCGGCTGCGTGCCACCCACAATGCGAACTTCAGCGACACCCCCGGCCAGAGCACGCTTTGCGGCTTCCAGCTTCAAAATCATTCCGCCCGAGACAACATGGCGCCTAATCAAATCTTCAATCTCCGGGCCTTTCAATGAACCGATGACTTTATCACCGTCGAGCACGCCCGCAACGTCCGTGAGGAAAATCAGGCGCTCGGCTTTTATAAATTCGGCTGCCGCCGCGGCCATGTGGTCGGCGTTAATGTTGTAAAGCTCGCCATCGGCGCCCAGACCCATGCAGCTCGCCACGGGGACCACGCCCGCGCGCCAAAGCGAGCGCAGAAATTCAACGTTCACTTCTGTTAGATACCCGACGAAACCGAGTCCCCCTTCGCAACCCTCGATCTGCACCGGTTCGGCCAGGAAAGAAGCGGCGTCCGCAGCGCTAATTCCAATGGCGGGCTGACCGGCAAGAGTAATTGCTCCCGCAACACGCTTGTTCAACAAGCCCCCGAAAACCATAATTCCCACGTCTCGCGTTTCGCGGTCCGTGACGCGCAAGCCATTGACGAACCGGCTCGAGATTCCCAGCCGCGCCAGCGTGGCAGTGAAAATTTTGCCGCCGCCATGAATCACGAGCAGCTCATTACCTGCACGCGCAATTTCCGCAATCTGGCGTGCGATGTTCTGCACATGCTCGTTTTCTTCAAGCAGAGCGCCAGCGATCTTGATCACCATTCTCATAGGAGTCCCGCCGTTTCCGGATAACCGACCATTCCATTCAGATTCTGCACCGCTTGCCCCGCCGCGCCCTTCCCCAGATTATCGAGACACGAGACGATTGCCAGGCGCTCGCCGGCTGAGTCCACCGCAAATCCGATATCGCAGAAATTCGTATGCGCCACATGCTGTAGCTCGGGAAGTTGCCCGGCTGGCAGTACGCGCACAAAAGGCTTGCCCGCATAGAACTCGCGGTAAAGCGCTTCGACGTCCGATGCCTTGCGATTGCTGTTCAACCAGACATACAAAGTCGAAAGAATTCCGCGATCAACGGGCAGTAGATGGGTCGAAAAGACAAAATCTCGAGGCGCGAGTCCGAGATGCTCGGAAACTTCGGGCGTGTGACGATGGCTGAAAAGGTTATAGGCGCGGAAATTCTCGTTTACTTCCACAAAGTGCGTATCGCGCTTCGGCTCTTTGCCCGCGCCCGTAACGCCCGATTTGCAGTCGCATACAATGCCGCGCGCGCGGTGGACCCAGTCCGCCTCAATCACCGGTTTTAGTCCCAATATCACAGACGTCGGATAGCATCCGGGATTGGCCACGACGCGTGCCTTCGGCAAAGCGGTCGCGTAAAGCTCCGGCAGTCCGTAAACAGTCTCGTCGATTATCTGTGCATCCGGTGCCGGGAGTTTGTACCAGTGCGCGAATGTTTCCGGCTTGCGAAAGCGAAACGCACCGCTTAAATCGACGATGCGAAGCTCTGGATTTGCCGCAAGCAAGCCAGGAACCAGTTCGAGCGACGCCTCATGCGGCGTGGAAAGAAAGACGATTCCCGCACCACTCGAAGCCACCGCTTCGACGGAGAGCGATTTGCACGGCGCATCGCCCCAACCGCGAAGCTGAGGGAACAGCTCCGAGAGGCAGCGAACATTGCCGTGGCCCTCGCGTAAGAAGAAGGTAGTTTGTTCTATTTTGGGATGCCGCAGCAGAAGCTTGGCTAGTTCGAATCCCGCGTAGCCCGTCGCTCCGACGACCGCGACACGTTGGGAGCCGCTCATCGAAGCATCTCCTCCACGCGTCGCTGGATCGTTTTGGCCCCGCCTTGAGAGGAAGCGATGATCAGAACCGTGTCGTCGCCCGCGAGCGTGCCGGCAACTTCCTTCCAGCGTTCGGCGTCAACGGCCGCGGCAATCGGCTGCGCGCCGCCGGGCGGTGTCTTCAGGACAAGCATGTTTTGCGCGGGACGGATGTCCAACAAGAATTCCTTTAGTGCCCGGGCCAACGCCGTTAGCGCCGAAGATTCCTCCGTAGTGACTGCAGAAAGCTGGCGATAGCCGTCGGAAGTCTTGACGAGATGAAGTTCGCGCATATCGCGCGAGAGGGTCGCTTGCGTCACGCGCATGCCCAGATGCCCGAGCTGCCGCCGCAGTTCATCCTGGCTGCCAACCTGCCGCCCGGAAACCAATTTTAGGATTTGTCCCTGCCGGAATCGCTTTTGGACGCCCATGGTATTTAGCGGTGTGGGTGAATATTCATTCCTTTGCATAATCATACAGCGAAGGTTTGGTGTGTCAACAATTTATTGCGAGTAGCGGGGAAATTGGGAGGCGCAATCGGCAGCGTAGGTGTCAGAGCGATGAATCAGAACCAGCCGCTGCGATATGCGATCCACCAGCTTGCGAGAAAGACGGGAATCGTGGCGATCAACGACCACATGAATGAGGGAAGAATCAGCTCGGTGAGAAGTCCCAGGATCGTGAAGCTCGCCCAGAAGATCTTCTTTTGCATGCAATGATTTTACGTCTTTGCATCGCCTGACGTCAGCCTGGCAGGACGTTCCATGCGCGAATAGGTCATTACCGAAGCGGCTTTGAAGGCATGCGATAGCCTTCTATTGCAGCGTCTTTTCGATTGCGGCTTCCACGACCGGCGCCATTAACTGAAACCCTTGCGCGTTGGGATGCAGCCCGTCGTTCGAAAATCCCTCCTTGAAGAATCCGGAGGGATCGACGACAGCCGAATAATAGTCGCAATAAGTGGCGCCGACGTTCGCGGCGTAGCTCTTCATCCACGCATTCAGGCGCAAGATGTCCGCGGGCGGGCGCCCGACCGTCTGTATACGGTGCGCAGGAGTTGCTCCCGCAGCCAGCGGAGGCGCGCCGCGCCCGGGCGTCATCATGGTGTAGTCGCTAACGGGGGTGAGCGAGCAAAGGATCACTTTGATTCCATGTTTTTGCGCGAGCTCGGTCATTGCCATCAGATTTTCTTCGATCATCGTGAGGGTTTCCGGCCCGGTATTCTGTGCCACATCATTCGTGCCGGCGAGCACCACCATTGCGACGGGCTTCAAGTCGATCACGTCGGGATACATTCGCACCAGCATTTGCGGCGTCGTCTGCCCGCTGATGCCGCGGTTCACATACGGCTTGCCGGGGAACGCTTCCGCCAAATTCCAGATGTCCGTGATCGAATCGCCCATGAAGACGACGCGATGTGCATCCGACGGCTGCTGTTCGAGCGCCAGGTCCGCGACGTGATAGCGCCCGAGCTGGTTCCAATCCTGAAGCTGATCGGCAAGGTTTTTCGCCGAGGTGGCTAGGCAGCAGTTCGCGCGCGGGGGGTTATATTCTTCGACGATCTGCGCGCTTACCGGAATCGCCGCGAATGACGCGCACAATAGAACGCTGAAAACCATTGGCAATCGTTTCATGTTGCTCCTCCGCAGCGAAGTTCACCAGCCGCCTGCCCTTCCGCGTTAGTGCGTTTGGGCGCGGCGCTGAACTTCGTCAGATTTTGTGCTCGGTATTAAATTCGTCGCCTTCGCCACTTTCATCGCCTCGATGGCCGCACCTCGGGCGCCTGCGGTATCGCCATTGGGCATCACGTGGATCGGTATGTTCGCCTGTTCCTCGCGCTGGTCGGGCATGCCGGCGCGGATTTCGCGCAGGAACCAATCTTGAAATTCTGGCGCCGTCTCCAGCGCGCCGCCGCCCACGATCAGCGCGTCCGGATCGAACGTATTGATCATCTGATCGAAAAAGAGGCCCAGCGAACGCGCCTGCACGCGGAAAACCTCCATGCAGAGGGGGTCGCCGCGTTCGGCGAGGCCGCGAACGAGCTTGGCGGCCTTATGAATGTCGCCCGCGCGATTCAGTTCATGCGCCGGATTTTCTGCCAGGAAATGCGGCAGCAGCGTGCGCTCGATTGCCGTAAGCGAGCAGAGCGATTCCAGATCGCCCGCGCGTCCGCAATTGCAAACGGGTTTCAGATCGGCGATTCCCGCGATCGTCTGGAAGGGAATAATCACGTGGCCTAGCTCGCCGCCGAAGCCGTTCCTTCCTTCAATGATATTGTCCGCCACTATCACGCCGCCGCCCAGCCCGGTTCCAATGATTGCCGAGACGGACGTCTTGCCGCTGTTCGCGCCGAAGATCGAAAAGTGGCCCCAGAGCGCGGCGGCATTGCCGTCATTCAGATACGTCACCGGGATGCCGAGCTTGGCGGAAAGCCCATTGGGCAGATCGAAACCGGCCCAATTCGCGTGAACGAAATTCGTCGC
The DNA here is from genome assembly GCA_035279845.1 of Candidatus Acidiferrales bacterium. Classification (GTDB taxonomy): domain Bacteria; phylum Acidobacteriota; class Terriglobia; order Acidiferrales; family UBA7541; genus Palsa-295. Next base: position 17,005 of record DATEGW010000200.1, read on the forward strand.
GCCGCGAACACTGAGCACTCCTTTTGCGCTCGCAGGGCCGGGCGTATCGAGGCCCGCGATGACGATGTCTGGTAGCGAAAGTTCCGCTTTCTCCGCGGCAATCTTCAGCCCGTCGGCAATCTGCTGCAGGCAAATGACGGGTCCTTCCGTCGAACGCGCCGGATATTCGCAGAGCACGTCGATCAGAAACTGGCCCTGCTGATTCATGAACGTGTAATTTACTGCCGTGCCGCCCAGATCGATCCCCGCCACCACTCGCATGTCGCCCTCGCTGTAAATTTCGGATTCGTTGAACTTACCAGACGAGGCCGCCCATGACAATGCCGCAAGCAGGTGTGTAGGAAATTTAAATGTAGCGCCGCAGTCTTCAGTGCCGCAGCAGTTCCATCGCTTTCAACCCGCTGTCTCCAGATTGATGCGCAGGGATTCCTTTCAAAAGGTGTTAGTTCTATGGTAAACTTGCACCCGGATTTTACGTCACGGCAGCCGTGGCAACAGCTGGATCGAGGAGGAAGGGTCGAAAGGCGTATCCCGACCATTCCCGCTCACCACTCACGCATTTTCTTAATCGACAAAAAACGCTATTTTTCGAGTGACCGCCACCACAACGCCACCCAGAAGAATTAAAAGCGGACGTAACTCCATGAAAACAAAAGGAGGAGCCTAATCGCGGGAATGCCGAAAAAACGGCACCGATTCCGAGCAGGCTTTGGTAAGGGTTTCGCCCTACGTACGATTGCGCATACCTCACTAGAAACAGCCGATTAGACAACCGTACGGCGCGCAAATTGCCCGCTGCTACACTCAGGAACGAACTGACCAAAAATTTAATGAAATTCTGCTTTCGCAAACCGTTCCGGTTCGGCACATATGCTGCTTCGTGCCTGTGCGTATTCGCATTTTGTGTTATTCCGGCACATCCGCAGCAGGCGCCGCCCGACTGGATGAATCGCGTCCGGCAAGATGCGGCCGTTGCGAACTGGTCTGACGCATTCCGTCTTGTAGACGGAGTTCTTGCGACGCAGCCCGCCAATTACGACGCGCGGGCGTGGAAAGCACGATTGTCGCTCTGGTCTGGCGATACGAGGGGCGCCGAAGCAGGCTTTCTCTCGTTAACCGCCGAATCTCCGAAGGATCCGGATGTCTGGCAGGGGCTCGCGTCTGTCTACGAGCGCGAAGGCCGCTGGGACGATGCACTTGACGCGATTGATCAGGCCGAAGCTCTGGATTCCCGCCGCGCGGATATCCACATCGCGCGCGCGCGCATTCTGAAGGCGCTGAATCAAACGCCGCAAGCGCATGACGAGTTTCGACAAGCGCTCGCAATTGATCCACACAATGCCGAAGCGAGAGCGGCGATCACCTCATCGGGACCGCTACCGAAGCAAGAACTGCGCATCGGCACCGACGATGATCTGCTTAGTTACACCAGCGCCTATCAAGGCGAGTGGTTGAGCCTCACATCATCCTGGTCGCAACACTGGATGACCAGCGTCGCCGGCAATTTTTACCAGCGTGGAGGACCCGACGCCGGAAAATTCGCCGGAAGCATAACGGGAAAGAGCGCACGCTTAGGCGCGCTAACGGCGGGCGGCGCAATCGGTCAGGATGACGGGATCATTCCTCGCAGCGAAGCCTTTTTCGACGTAGATCACGGGTGGCGGCTTAGCGAAGACCGCCCATTGCGCGGCATCGAGGCAACTTATGGGCAGCACTGGTATTGGTACTCTACTGCCCGCATTTTCACGTTGTCTGGTGGCGCCCTCATCTATATGCCGCGTGATTGGACGTGGTCAATCAACGTTAAAGGCGTGCGGAATTCTTTTCCCGGTCTGCCAGTCGGTTGGAAGCCGTCCGGCATGTCACGCCTGAATTTTCCATTGTTGCATTGGAATGGCCATGCTTTGAGTGGAAACGTGCTGTTTGCGGTTGGTTCAGAGGACTTCGCGCTCATCGACCAACTCGGCAGTTTTGCCTCGCAAACGTACGGCGCCGGCTGTCGCTTTCAATTAACTCAGACGCAGGACGTGACAGGCTACGCGTCTTTCCAGCAACGGACTCAAGATCGCGCGGACACTACATTTGGTGTTAGCTATGGAATACGTTTCTAAACTTATCGAGAGGCTCGGGACTGCAGGAATTGTCGTGAAGGCGATCGTCGCCGCACTGATCGGTGACGCTTTGCTTCTCGGTTTCATCCTCGTTCGCCGCGCATATCGAAAGCGCTATTTCGTCAGGCGCGACGCTCGCGCCCTGCACTTTCAGAAATTTTGGGCAGAGCTGATCTCTGGCGCAATCATGTTTGACGATTGGCGCAAGAATGCCTTCGAGCGGCAGATTGTTGAGTCCCTTGCCCTCGACGCTCTTGAAGCGGCGCCTCCGGCCGAAGCGGCCAGAATCCTCAGATTTTTGCGGGAAAGCGGCCTGCTCGGAAAACAAATCCACGAGGCGGAGAAATACCGCGGTTGGCGCCGCAGAAAGGCGCTGGTGGCTCTCGGCCGGACGCGTGCACCCGAAGGTATTCCCGCCCTTTCCGAGGGCCTGCGCGATCAGAATTCCGAGACTCGTATGGCTTCTTTGCGCGGGCTTGGGCGAACCGGTCTTCCCTCGGCCGGTGAGGAAATTCTCCGGTGGGTGAGCGAGGTCGGCATCGCGGTACCTGCATTGTCTTTGGAGAATGCGCTCATCAATTGTGCTCGCGAACGCCCTCGGCTTCTCCTTCCTTACATGAAAGGCGCAAACGGGCCTCTGCGTGAAATCTTGGGTCGCGTTCTTGGAGAGGTTGCCTCGGCGGCGTTAGAAGCTGACGTTCTTGAGATGGCCGGGGATGAAAATGCGGAACTGCGGGCCTCAGCTGCGCGCGCTCTCGCGCACAGCAAGCCGAAGATAGCCCTTCCGGTTCTTACGAAGATGATTGATGACCCATCCTGGGTGGTCCGTCTTCGCGCGACGGTCGCACTCGGGCAACTACGCACTCCTCTAACCATTCAGCCGCTGATTCGTGCGCTTACCGACTCGCACCGGCTTGTGCGCCTTCGTGCCGCTCAGGCAATTGTGGAGCAAGACGACGACCCCGTTTCGACGTTTGAGCGAATCGCGGAGTTGCGTGATCCGTACGCTCAAGACGCCTACATTAGCGCGGCCGATAACGCCGGTACGTATGCAGAACTCGTCGACGCGATCAAGAATGCGCTGGATATGGATGAAACCGTTCGCGCCGAGTTGATCGCCGCCGCTTCCCGGCTGAACACTGCCGCCGAGCGTGCTGCCCTTGCAAGCGACATACCTGAAGCGGTGCCGGACTGATGCGGCAATTCCTTGAACTCTCGAATGACGGTCTCTTCATCTACTATGTGCTTTGCAATCTCATCTATCTGGCGCTGCTGTTCACCGCTTTTTATACGAGCGCGCGCCATCAGCGCCGTCTCGAAAGCCACCGCCTCGAATGGATTCATTCTTCGGTGTTGACGCCTCCGATCACGATCCTGGCCCCCGCGCACAACGAAGAAAAATCCATACGTACCTCAGTTCGATCGATGCTCGAGCTTGATTACCCCGAGCTTGAAGTCATCGTTATTAATGACGGCTCAGCAGACCGCACGTTACAGGAGCTGACCGAGGAGTTCAGGCTGCGCGAAATAAATTCCGTTTACGTCGCACAGGTCGCAAGCGCACGTGTTAGGGGGTTATATCGCAGTTCGCGCGATCCGCGTTTACTTGTAATCGATAAGGAGCCAGGCGGCAGCAAGGCCGACGCCGTCAATGCAGGCCTGAATGCCGCCACATCTCCTTGGGTCTGTGTGGTGGATTCCGATTCAATGCTGGAAAGTGACGCTCTCCTCCGCATCATGACCCCTGTCCTTTACGGCTCTAAAGACGTCGTCGGCGCGGGCGGCATCGTTCGCGTTCTGAACGGTTCCATTGTCGAAATGGGCAGGATGAAGCAGGTTCGGCTGCCGCGCAAGCCTATCGAAGCGATCCAGGTGGTCGAATATCTCCGCGCCTTTCTCATCGGACGCGAAGCCTGGGGCACGCTCGATATGCTCATGATCATTTCGGGTGCCTTCGGCGTTTTTCGCACCGATCTGATTCGTGCCATCGGCGGATACCGCGCTGCTGCCATCGGCGAGGATTTCGACCTTGTTGCGCGTATGCATCGTTACCTGCTTGACCGCGGCGAAGCCTACAAAATCCAGTTCGTGGCCGATCCGGTCTGCTGGACCGAAGTTCCTTTCGATTGGCGTTCTTTGGCGAGGCAGCGTATGCGCTGGCAAAAGGGCCTGCTCGACGTTCTCTGGCCCAATCGCGATATGCTCTTTCGGCGGCGGTATGGCCGGATCGGAGCGATCGCTCTGCCTTATCTATGGATCTTTGAGCTATGCGCGCCCGTTATCGAAATCGCCGGCATTATCACAATGGTTGCGGCTGCGGTGATGGGTTGTCTCAGCCGCGAATTTTTCCTCCAATTCATGCTGTTCGGTTATGCGTTTGCCACGATGATCTCGATTGGCAGCGTCCTGCAGGAGGAATTCACTTACAAGCGATACAACGATTGGCGCGATGTCGCCCGCCTTGTCACCTACTGTTTCGCGGAGCATTTTCCGTATCGACAGCTTCACATGTTCTGGCGCTTGCAAGGCATCTGGCAGTATCTTCGCGGCGATATGGCATGGAAGCCCCTGAGACGACAAGGAATAGATCCGTCGCCGGCGCATGAATAGTGGACGATTTCTCGAAGAACAGTTTCTGGGGAACCCGGCACATCACCGTAGCGGCTGCGCTTTATTGTGATCTGTGGGTTGGAAGTAAGCTGCCGACAGGGCGGCCGCTTCTTTCATTCTGCTCAGATCGACACCAAAACTGTTGTTTGCATTGCTAGGCGGTTTTGGAAGTCGTTGGAGCAATCACACTTCGAGTCTAATCCTAAACCTCGTAGTTGTTTCTCTCTATTGCATTCCAATATGTACTGTGGCACCATCGCACTGCGTTTTGGAACGGCGGTAGGAGAGACTCATGCGAATGCTACGGGCATGGTTGTTGCGTCTCAGCGGCTTATTCAATAAACAGGATAGCGACCGCGAACTTGCGGACGAACTTGAATCGAACGTTCAGCTGCATGTTGACGAGAATATCCGCTCGGGTATGTCGCCGAAAGAGGCTCGGCGTGATGCGCTGATCAAACTCGGTGGCGTAGAACAAGTGAAGGAAAGCTACCGGGAACAGCGCGGCCTTCGATGGATTGAAACGCTAGTTCAAGATGTACGTTTCGGGATGCGCATGCTAGCAAAACATCGAGGGTTTACGACGATCGCGATTGCTTCGTTGGCGTTGGGTATTGGCGCCAACACGGCAGTCTTTACTTTGACGAGGCAGGTTTTGCTCGACAGGTTAGCCGTTAAACATCCTGAAGATCTGCGTCTATTTGCGTGGGGAATCCATAAAAACGGCGTGCCTATTCGCGTCTGGGGTAATTGGAACGAAACAACGCACACTTGTACTTCATTTTCCTACCCTGTTTATCGACAACTTCGACTGAACAATACCGTCTTTGAGGATGTCTTTGCGTTCAAAACAATTCCACAGGTCGCAGTCAGTGTAGATAATCAACCGGAACCTGTGAAAGCTGAACTGGTGTCCGGGAATTATTATTCCGCGCTCGGCGTAAATACGATTCTGGGCCGCGGGATTCAAACTTCAGACGATGGCACACCCGGCAGCGGCGCCGTCGCCGTTATCAGCGACGCGTTCTGGTCGCGGCACTTCGGGCGTTCTCCCGACGTAATTGGTAAAACAATCAGGGTAAACCTCACGCCTGCAACCATTATTGGCGTCAATCCACGAGAATTTACAGGCGCATCCAGTGTGCAAGTATCTCCCGATATTTTTCTGCCTTTGAGCATGGAACCAATTGCCGCTCCCAATGATGCCAAATCGCTCCTGACCGACGCGAACGAATGGTGGATATTAGTGATGGGCCGCCTCAAATCGGGCGTCTCCGATAAATCCGCAGGTGCGGCAATGGATGTTGTTCTAAATAGCGCCGTGCGCTCCACAATGACCGTGGAACAAGGCCAATCTGTGCCGCGCATGGTGATACAGGACGGAAGCCGCGGTGAAGATCTATACGGGCAGCGATTCACGGAACCAATCTATGTGCTTATCGCGCTCGCAGCAGTTGTGCTGCTACTTGCTTGCGCGAATCTGGGCAACCTGCTGCTTGCGCGCGCGAGCAGCCGTCGGCGGGAATTGAGCGTACGGCTTGCAGTGGGAGCAAAGCCTGGCCGCCTTGTGCGCCAGATGCTTACAGAAAGCCTGCTGCTCTCCGGTGGTGGAGGCCTCGCCGGACTGCTTCTAGGTTATTGCGGACGAAATGCCATTCCGCGTTTAATGTCGTCTCCCTGGGGAAGAGAAATCATAAATGTGCGCTTCGACTGGAAAATCTTCGGGTTCACTGCCGTAGTGTCTATTTTTACCGGGCTACTTTTTGGCTTTATACCCGCGTGGCAAGCTATGCACACACAGGTGAGCGGTGGCCTGAAAGAAAATGTGCACGCCGGTATGCCGGGCGGCAGCAATTTTTCCGGGAGAACACTTGTCTCCATTCAGATTGCACTATCGATGCTGCTGCTGGTTGGCGCCGGCCTTTTTATTCGGACGCTGACGAACCTCAATAAAAACCGGCTCGGGTTTCGGCCCGACAATCTCGTACTGTTCGAAATCCAGCCCCCGAATACCCGCTATCCCGCTCCCAAAGACAAAGCACTGTTCTGGCAAATTGAACAACGGCTGGCATCTACTCCTGGCATCAACTCTGTGACGCTCTCCAAAATTCCGCTGGTCGGAGGCAACGTATCCAATGACGATTTTGTCCTCGATGATTTACCTCCGATTCCGAATGCGAAAGCCTATGTCGACGATAATGTGGTGGGCCAAGACTTTTTTGCAACCATGGGTATACCAATTCTGTCGGGCCGAGGTTTCGATAGTGGCGATAGCGAGACGTCCCAGCCGGTCGCTGTGATCAATCAACAGCTAGCGAAGGACTATTTCCCGGATCTAAATCCCATCGGCAGAACTTTTTTGTCGAATAAGAAACATATCGAGATCATCGGCGTCAGCGCCGATACGAGATACTCTGATCTAAGGAATGATCCTCCCGCCACGTTCTATATTCTTTACCGCCAGCAATCTAAGGCTCAGGCAAGCATGACGTTCGAAATATCCAGCAAGGTCAAAGCTTCGGCAATCATTCCGTTTCTGCGCGAGGCCGTGGGATCGGTGGACAGAGACCTGCCCCTGCTTAACATTCGAACTCAAAATGAGCAGATCAGTGACAGAACAAAGCAGGAGCGTATGTTCGCATCACTCACCAGTGGATTTGGCCTCCTTGCCCTGATTCTTGCCTGCATCGGCATTTACGGCGTCATGGCTTACACAGTTTCGAGGCGTGCGAATGAAATTGCCGTTCGCATGGCATTGGGCGCGCAGCGTGGTCGCGTGCTGCGCATGGTCCTTCGGGACGCCTGGTGGCTGGCATTCGTTGGCGTCATCGTCGGTGTCGGCGCCGCTCTTGGCATGGGCCGGCTGATTGCCAGCATGCTTTATGGGCTCAAGCCCAACGATTCTTTTACGCTTGTAACGGCTGCGCTCCTACTCATTTTTGTGGCGCTTGCCGCGAGTTGGGTTCCCGCGTATCGGGCTGCCAGCATCGATCCGATGCGTGCTCTACGCAACGAATGAAATGTTAATAGTGGCAGGCGGAATCTCCGGAGGCAGGAGGTTTGGAACCGGAGGGCCGTAGGAGGCCTCGATGTATGCCGAGCCGCAAGGAAGCAGTGGGCCTTACTCTGACTCTTGGGCCTAATCGCGCCAAAATTCGTACCCGTAAGCCGATTTTACGGCGCCAAACGCGCCAATTTTGGCCGCCCGCAGCCTGATCTGTCCCTTGCTTCCTTGCGTCTCTGCCTCGTTGCTTCCAGTCTCAGTGTCTCCAAATTGACACACAAAAAGTCCTTGCAAATACCTTACACCTATGGTAAACTCGCATTCGGAGTTTACGCGATGGCAGCCATGGCACCAGTCGGATCGAACAAGCTGAAGATGCGAACGGCGGCATCCCCAATCGGCCAATTCCGACTCACCACCCACGGATTTCTAATCGAGAGTCCCCGATTAGAAATGCCCATAAACCTAGCACCTTCAACACAATTTCGGTTTCTAATCGAGAAAAAAAGGGGATTTTTTAGCAGTTCCAGTCTCCAGCCTTCGAGGCTCCAGCATCCAGAATCTAATCGCAA
>DATEGW010000201.1:0-15486 GCA_035279845.1 Candidatus Acidiferrales bacterium
CGCGGGATTCCCACTTTCCCACCGCCACGGCGGCGATCATCTTCTCCCTACCTTCAACAAACCAACCATCTCCTGCCGCCGCTTCTCACTCAAGCATTTCAACCGCGCCAGGGGGATACGATGTGAGTAGGCTCTCCCAAATCTCCGCTGATATTGACGGTCCGTAAAATTCTGAATAAAGTCATAACGTGCCCGCGAAAAAGGTTCAGGTTGGTCAGGTGTGGAAAAGGGATGGCGGCGGCGATACGTTCCTCGTCACGAAGGTGTATAACGAGGCGCTTGCCACGTTTGCGGTGCTTCGCAAGACCGGGGCCGAAACGGATCCGCCCGTTCGCGTGAAGGTTTCAAACACAGGCGGAGCACAAAATCTTCCCGGCTTCTCCTACACGCAAGAATCCGACGATTTCTAAGAAGATGCCGCAGGAAGAACCGCCGATTAGACTTTAAATCGACCGAACGGGCATTCGTACCAGGTCATCGACCTGGATGACTTCCTTCACGACAAAACCTTCCGCATATTTCACGCCGATCATTCTGCCGTAATGGCGCGCTATCGAATTCATTCGGTCTTCCAGTTCATCGAGTGGTAGAGGCACGCGGGATTTGCGGTCATTTTTCGGCGGACGAAACTGTGAAGCGTAAGCGAGGATTGCTTTGCGTCGCTGGTCATATTCCGCAGTAATGTCGACGGCAAAGGTAGGGCGCACCTCGGCATACGCGGCTGCGTAAACAACCTTGAATGGGCGAAACGGTAGCCCGCCTAACGCATAGTTCTTCAGTCCCGCCACGAAACAGGCTTCGTAGCACATATGGCCGGCGATGTAATGGTCCGGGTGGCGGCCTTCCCAATACGGAATGATCACGGTGTGCGGCTCGAATTCGCGGATTACTTCTGCGACTGCGATCTTGTGCGCGTCGCTGTTTTCAAGATGTGCATCGGGAAGGCCGAGATTCCGCCGGATTTTCACGCCCAGTATTTCGGCGGCACGTGCCGCTTCTTTCAGCCGCGTTTCAGGCGTACCGCGCGTCCCCGTTTCGCCGCGCGTCAGATCCAGAATGCCTGTGCGATATCCCGCGCGCGCCATTTTCAGCATCGTGCCGCCGGACGTGAGTTCCACGTCATCTGGATGCGGCGCGATTGCCAGCAAATCGAGTCTCATTCCTCCTCCGTTTCGACGAACGATCTTACAACAAGAGACGGAGGGATTTACGTCAGGCAACGGACGATTCTGCGGGGACTGGGGCAAACCTTTCAATTGTTTCGAAGAGTTCGGCGACGTTAAGCGGCTTTGCGACATAGGCGTCCATGCCGCTCTGCATGCACTTTTCGCGGTCGCCAGACATGGCATTGGCGGTCATGGCGATAATGGGCGTATGTCGCGCCGTGGCACTCTCACGAGCACGAATCGTGCGCGTCGCTTCAAAGCCGTTCATCTTTGGCATTTGGATGTCCATGAGGATCACGTCAAAGCCATGCTCACCGCTCGCGTCCACAGCGGCTTGGCCGGTCTCCGCGAGGGTTACGTTGTAGCCACGCTTCTCAAGGAGGCGAAGCGCGAGCACCTGGTTAACCTTATTATCCTCAGCTAGGAGTACGTTCAGTTTGTAGCGCGATTCGCGCAGCGTGTGCTGGGTTACAAGAAGCGGTTTCGTGCCATCGGTCTGCTCGGGTGAGAGAACGCTTTGAATCGTTTGAAGGAGGTCCATCCGCGTGACTGGCTTGGGCAGGTATCCGCGAATTCCAAGACGCTGGCAGAAGGCGGCATCGCCGCGCCAACCGGCCGACGTGAGTAGGATCACGACTTTGGCTGAGTACTTCTCCTCGTCGCGCATTTTTTCGGCAACGTCATAGCCGTCCACTCCCGGCATGTGGGCATCAAGGATCACGAGGCGAAACGGGTTTCCCCCAGCGTTTGCTTGAGCGAGAAGAGCCAGTGCTTCACGACCGCCCTCTACTAATTCGGGTTGCATCTTCCATTCGAGGAGCAAATCCCGTAGTACGTCGCGGCTGGCCGCATTGTCATCGACGATCAACACGCGCGCATCGCGAAGATCTTCGATGGCGGGAGGGCGCGGCTTTGAAGCCGAGGATTCTTGTGCAGCGAACTCCGCCGTAAAATGAAAGACGCTTCCAATTCCCGGATGGCTCTCGACCCAGATGCGGCCACCCATCAATCCAACAAGGCGGGACGTAATCGCAAGCCCAAGTCCTGTGCCGCCATATTCACGCGAAATGGAGGGATCAGCTTGAGTAAAGGCTTCGAAGATCGCTGCCTGTTTTTCGGACGGAATGCCGACGCCCGTGTCGTGGACTGAGAAATGGATCACGGTGTTTTCTTCTGTCTCGGACTCCAACTCAACCATGACGACCACTTCGCCATGCTGCGTGAACTTGATCGCATTGCTCACAAGATTGATCAAGACCTGACGCAGCCGGGCCGGATCACCGCGCAAGGCGTCCGGCACATCCGGCAGAACGCGGCACGCAAGCTCAAGCTTCTTCTCGTGGACTCGCAGCCCTAGCGCTCGAATCGTGCTATCAATCGTGTCGCGCAGTTGGAAATCAATTGTCTCGAAATGTAGTTTGCCGGCCTCGATTTTCGAATAATCAAGGATGTCATTGAGCAGCAAGAGCAGGGAACTAGCCGAAGTTTTTACGAGGTTGAGATATTCGCGTTGCTCGCGGGTGAGGTCCGTTTCGAGGGCGAGATCCGTCATGCCAATGATGCCGTTCATAGGCGTGCGGATTTCGTGGCTCATGTTCGCGAGGAACTCGCTTTTCGTGCGGCTCGCCTCTTCGGCCTTCTCCTTTGCGGTCTTCAGCTCTACCTCGGCGAGCTTTTGCATCGTGATATCGAGGGAAATACTGCCTAAGTAGCGTTTCCCGGGCGGTCCGACGACCGGGAATTTCATGGCGAGCCAGAAATGCTGCGTGCCGTCAGGCACCGGAATCATTTCCTCGAATTGCATCGCCTTGCAGCCATCAAGCACTGTTCGATCGTTGTTGCGAATTTGGTCGAAAACGGCGAGGCTCATCCAGTGGGGCAATTCCTTTCCCTGCAAGTCCTCGGATGCGATGCCGAACGTTCTCGCCATTGGTTGATTCACATAGACGAAGTAACCGTTTTCGTCTTTGATCGAGGCGTTGGCCGGCAGATGGTTCATAAAAGCATTGTAGCGTTCTTCCATTTCCCGCTTTTCTTTGTGGCTCGCGAGGACGGATTCCATCATGCGATTCACTGAGTCGCTCAGGCTGGCGATCTCATCTCTTCCCGATTTGGAGTCGGCAGTAGAAGCGTCTATGGTCGTTGCGATGTTGGTAACGGCGACATTTAGCGCCGTTAGCTTCGACACCACACTTTTATCGAGCATCATTTGCACGAGCCCGCCAAAAGCCAGCGCTGCGAGCAGCATTGCTGCGACAAAATAGAGCTGGCCCGTCCGGCCCTGGCGATAGATGTCCCTAGGAATTCGCGCACGGAGGGTCACAGCCGGGGCGCCATAGACATCGTTTAGGCGCGTGTAAGCGGCAATCCAGTTTTTGTTCAAAGGGTGAATATAAGAAGCGCTTGAACCGTTCAAATGACGATCGGCCGCGCGAAAGTCGGGTGGCAAATTGCTTCCGTTTGTCGTTTGGAGCGACAGGCTGAGATGAACGCGATTGCTCAGCCGCCTGAGCTCAGCGTCATCAAGTTTACGGGCGACAAGCAATGTTCCGCGGGCTGGCCCCGCCGTGTCGGTCTGAAGGATCGGGCGGGCAGCCACCAGGAGGGCGCCTCCCGGCAGCAAGAGGATTCCGTGGATTTTGCTCGTCGCGGTTCCGTGTTGTAAGAGAGGCGAAAAAGGAGTGATCTTTGCAATCAGGCTTGGCGGCAATACCGTGGGTTGACCTGTGGCAAAGTCAAAAGCCCGGTATTCGACGATTTTCGCGGAATTGTCGATCAACAGCAGATAATTATCGTGTTGCAAGGCAACAGTGCCTTTTGAGCCGTTGCCGAAGACTCTATCCATAAAGCCGGGTTTCTCATCGGCCATTTCGGCGTATGTGGCGTCCAAGGCTGAATGGTCTACATTAAAGGCGTCAAGTGACGCGATGTCGTCATTAAGGGCGTCTTTTGCCCGCGCAAGATCGCTTTGCGCGGCTTCATTTTCCAGGGCGACGAACCCGCCGAGCAAAAATGAACGGGACGCCGTATACATCACCCCGATGAAAGCCAGCAGGGTTAACGCGATGATGGTGAGAGTCTTTGCGCGGACCGTCAACTGCCTGCCTCCAGTCAACTTATCGGCGCAAGAGGCAGCGCGATTACGTCAAGGGCCAGTCGGGCCGAGGCATGGGCTGTCGAGTGACATATGTTTCAAAGTGGGGCACCTGGCAAACCGGAAGAAGAACAGAAATGGCCTCAGTGAAGTTTGTACGGAGTGTCCGGGGCCGGGATTAGTTCGGGAATTTTGGGCGCTTCTATTTTTGCCGCACCAGCGAGACCCGTCCCAGTTACATCGTAGAGATTGAGTAGCGCGCCTTCATAGCCCTTCACGGCTATGTTGCTGAACTTCACATTCTTAGCATTCGCGAGGAAAATGCCCTTTCCGCATGTGCCGGTGATGTTTGAGAGCACCAGGCCATCAAGCGGCTTCTGCGGCGCGATTCCCGTTGCTTGCACGAGCGTGGGCACGTCCGTCACTCTCACATTCGAGAAGCGCAAATTTTTGAGGGCGGGAATGCCATCGAGGCCGGGCACCGGATATTGGTCCTGAATCCCTGACGTTAGCACGTTAATCTCCAGAAGCGCCTGCTTCATGCCGGAGACCTCAAGATCCTCGCCGACGATGTCTTCGATAAAAGCGCCGCGTCCGAAGCGGCTCTTAATGTAGATCGCACAAGTTCTCGCCCCGATGAACTTGCAATGCTCGATGCGCGTCTTTCCGATACCCCCGGAAGCTTCACTGCCGATGCCGATGCACGCAAAAATTGAGTCGGCAAAAGTGCAGTTGGAGATGACCACGTCTTCAGTGGTGTGCATTTGCGAAAACGCTTCTTCGCCGCGTCCCGACTTCAGCGAAATGCAATCGTCGCCCGTCGTGAAAGTGCATCCGTCGATCAGCACATGTTTGCAGGAGTCTACGTCGATTCCATCGCCGTTTCCGCCGGTGCTATTGATCGTGAGATTCTTGATCGAGACATGCTCGCAATTCGTTGGGTGAATGGACCACATCAAGTGCATGCTCGTGGAGAAATCTTCGAGGCGAATGTCGTTGCAATTGATGAACTCCACGAGACAGGGGTGACGAAGGGGGTTTTGGGCGTTGGGGCGTCCGCCGAGAGCAGGGTTGCCCGTGATCTTCCCTGGCCCGACGATTCCGATGTGGTCAGCATCGATTGCGTAAATGAGGCCCGTGTGACCTTGAATCCAGCGGCCTTCCCACCGAACCTGTGTAACGAGGTAATCGTCAAATTTGTCGGTGCCGAGCAGATTGGCGCCCTCTTCCAGTCGCAGAATCGTGTTGCCACGCAACGCGAGTGAGCCTGTTGAATAATTTCCCGCGGGCACGACCACATCGCCGCCGCCGAGCACTCCGCAATGATCTAGAGCTTGTTGGATCGCCGCAGTGTCTTTCGCTTGTCCGTCGCCGGTCGCTCCGAAATCGCGGACGTTGAGCGTCAACGACGGCTTAGGCGCTATGGCAGTCGCGGCGCCCTGATGCACGGCTGACGTGGGCGTCTGCTGCGGCTTTTTATTTTGCGCCCCGGTGAGGGGCGCGAACACAGCAGCCGTGGCCGCGCCTTGCGCCGCTCTCTTCAGGAAATTTCTGCGTTCGAGTCGTTTCGTTGTCATCGGCACGTCCGTTGTTTTGTTAGCTAAAAGGCTCATTGTCCGTGCTTTAGCGGCAGGAATCTTCGGACCGGATCGAAGGCTTGTCAACAGAATTCGTGGACGAATCAGTTTGCTTTCGTGCCTTGCTCAAAGCCGACACAGCGCAGCACAGGAAGTCTCGGATACTTCGGGAAGCGCGGGTCAGTCGCAGACAAGCCGCATTGCCAGAAAATCGAGCCCCGATCGGACACAATTCTCCTCGCGTGTGCGCACTCTTCACACAAGCCTACGGATGCATTATTAGCCGGTTTTTCAGGCGAAGGGCTCACACGCTGAGAATATCGCGGAATGCGAGAGCGCGCGCCGGAATCAAGAAACGCGCATTCATTACCATTGCACCGCCGTTTTTTTTGCTTGAGTGTCTGTGAGTCAGCGCTCGCTCCTGCTATGATTTGCGGGAAAATTTTCGGGGGCTAGGGATGCGTGCAGCCACAGGCTCATTTCGATGACCGCGAAACCGTTTGCGGGCAAAGTCGCATTGATAACCGGCGCGGCGAAACGCATTGGCCGGAGCATAGCTCTCCGCCTTGGCGCGGAGGGAGCGGCGGTCGCGGTGAATTATTCGAAATCGCGGGCTGACGCAGAGGAGGTTGTGGCGAAGATTAGCAGTGCAGGTGGACGTGCTTTCCCAATCCAGGCGGACGTGAGCAAGCGTCCCGAAGTAGAAAGGCTTTTCGCATCGGTGGACAAGCAATTTGGGCGACTCGACATTCTGGTGAACAACGCCGCTATTTTCTTCGCTGCGAAATTCGAAGATTTAACAGACGAGCAGTGGGACAGTATTCAGAACGCAAATCTCAAGTCGCAATTCCTTTGCTGCCAGGCAGCGGTGCCAATGCTGCGGCGATCTGGTGGCGGTCACATAATCAACATCTCTTCGCTTGGCGCGTTTTTGGCATGGCCAAACTATACGCACTACTGCGTGTCAAAAGCCGGCTCGGTGATGCTGACGAAGTGTCTTGCGGTCGCGCTCGGGCCGGACATCCTTGTGAATAGCATCGCGCCGGGGACAATCGCATTCCCGGGCGAGCTGCCCCACGAGAATTTCATCCAGCGAGCGCCCCTCCACAAGACGGGCACCGGAGAAGACATCGGAGACGCCGTTGTGTACCTTGCTTCGTCTAAGTTCGTGACGGGCCAAGTGGTTGGAGTGGATGGTGGCCGCACAATTCCGCAATAAGTTGAACTTTGCGGAATGCGCGTCTCGCCGCAAACGGCTGTGTTAGAATGCGAAGTTACGGGCTAGGGCGAAGATCGGGGGAAGTGTGAACGCACGCAAGAAATTCGTAATCGGGTCCTTCATAATTATTGCCACACTGGTTGTTCTTGCCTATGTCGGTTACACGCAGAGCAAAACCTACTACCACACGATCTCTGAAGTTTCCGGGATGCACGGAGCTATCTTGCAACAGCGCATGCGCGTTTCCGGCAATGTGAAGGACGGCTCGATCCAGCACGTCGATGGGCATATTCAATTCATGCTCGAGGAGGAAGGCAGGACGATGCCCGTGGTTTACACCGGCACCGATCCGCTGCCTGACACGTTCAAGGATGGCGCTCAGGCGCTTGTCGAAGGGCATATCGCCTCGAACGGTCACTTTCAAGCCGAGCAGATTCAAGCCAAATGCGCGTCCAAATATCAGGCGACACCTCCGGGCGTGACACCGACTCCAAGCCAGACAATGGCGAATCCCGCTCCAGTCGGCAGCGGCAGTTAGGACGCGAAGAAATCCGTGGATATTTTTGGCTCATTTGCACTGCTTCTCGCGCTGATCGCTGCAGTATATGCGTTCGCAGCGGGAATCGCCGGCATTATCACTCACCGCCCGCTGCTGATTAAAAGCGCGCGCAACGCAGGCATGGCTGTCTGCGTACTCGTGGCGCTCGCCGTTGCCACACTCGAATATTTTCTCCAGACCGACAATTTCTCACTGGCTTATGTAGCTGCGCACAGCAATACGGCGCTGCCCTGGTATTACAAACTCGCGGCTCTGTGGTCCGGCCAGGAAGGTTCGCTGCTCTGGTGGACGTTCCTGCTTTCGATTTACGTGTTCTTTGCCCTTTTCTTAAACCGCAAGCGGCATCCCGAACTGATGCCGTACGTCGGCGTTATTCTCGCGGGCGTTCAGATTTTCTTCCTCACACTGAATAATTTCATCGAGAGCCCGTTCCGCATTCTCGGCGTAGCCGATGGGACTGGTGTGATGCATATGGCGCGAATCGCCGAAGGTAGCGGCCTTAATCCGCTGCTTCAGTATCCGGAGATGGTGATTCATCCGCCGATGCTGTATTCCGGCTACACGGGATTCACGATCCCGTTCGCGTTTGCGCTGGCGGCGCTGCTCGGCCGGTATCCCGGCGAGAAATGGATCCACATCACGCGCCGCTGGACGATGGTCGCATGGACATTCCAGACGATCGGTATTCTGCTCGGCGCGCACTGGGCGTACGCGGTGCTCGGCTGGGGCGGCTACTGGTCATGGGATCCGGTAGAAAATGCGTCATTGCTGCCATGGATCACTGCGACTGCTTTCTTGCACTCGGTGATGATGCAAGAAAAACGCGGTATGATGAAGGTCTGGAACGTGTGGCTTGTCTTCAGCACGTTCATGCTGTGCATTTTGGGTACGATGCTCACGCGAACGGGCCTGGTAAGTTCCGTCCATGCTTTCGCGGAGTCGAATATCGGTGGATGGTTCTACGGTTTCCTCGGGATCATTCTCGCCGTCTGCATTGTTGCCTGGTATAAGAATCGCGATTACCTCCGCAGCGACAATCAGCTGGACTCGCTGGTTTCGCGCGAATCGAGCTTTCTCTTTAACAATCTGATTCTCCTTGCGGCTTGCTTCGCCGTGCTCTGGGGCACGCTTTTCCCGATCTTCTCGGAATGGATCACGGGCAATAAGATCAGCGTCGGAGCGCCGTTCTTCGATAAGGTGAACGTGCCGATAGCGCTGTTTTTGATTTTCCTCACAGGCGTCGGCCCGTTGCTCGCTTGGCGGAAGACTTCGCTTGACGGTCTACGGCGCAATTTCGCCTGGCCTGCTGCCGTTGGCCTCGCTTCGGGAATTGCCGCATACATTTTTGGTTTCCGCAATTTCTATGCGCTGATTTGCCTGATTCTTTCGGTATTTGTCACGCTGACGATCTTTTCCGAGTTTTATCGCGGAGCCCGTGTGATCTCCGCCCGCGACCACACCGACATTTTCACGTCTGCGCGCGAACTGACGATGCGCAATACGCGGCGCTACGGCGGATACATCGTTCATTTTGGCATGATCGTGATCTTCATCGGCATCATGGGCTCCGCCTTCAATAAGGACGTTGAGCGCCAGATGCACGTCGGCGACACGATGAGCATTGGCCCGTATTCGCTGCTCGTCCAAAATTACGATGAAGATACGAACGCTAACTATGACGCCCAGCGCGCCACGATGGAGGTCTTTCGCGACGGTAAATCGGTGATGATGCTCTACCCTGAGCGCCGCACCTACAGCGCCAGCCATGTGACGGAAACAATTGTGGCCGTGGAAAGCTCGTCGTTGCGCGATCTGTACGTAGTCTATTCCGGCATCAGCCCGGATACGAACCAGCCTGTAATTCATGCCTATCTGAATCCTTTAGTGAAATGGATTTGGTTTGGCGGCGTGATCGTCGTGCTCGGTACGGGACTGGCTATGTTGCCGAACCGTCGTACCGGCATAGTCCTGCGGCCTGTGGAAACGCGCATCAGCGACCCGATCTCGCCTGAGGGAGCTATCGCGCCGGCGATGGCTCCGATTACCCATCGTACGAGTCTCAATGAGTGAGTTTCACGAAATCGTTAATTTATCCGTTCGGCGCCAGATGACGTTTGCTCGCGTGCTCACTTGCGCAGCGGCTCTGGTGTGCCTCACCGCGGCCGTCTCCGTGTCTGTCCGGGCGCAGCAGGGCGCCATCACTGCACCATCGGATGCGGGCCTTTCTCCCGCGCAGACTGCGCGCGCGGAGGAACTCGGCAAGCGCGTGAAGTGCATGTGCGGTGGCTGCGATGATGCGGCAGGCATGTGCACGCATAGCGGCGGAAACTTTGCAGGCCCTTGCGATGTGGCAAAGGGGGAGCTGAAAGAAATCAGCGCTGCTGCCGCCAAAGGCCAATCTGACGACCAGATTCTTCAGGCTGCCGTGCAGGAGTATGGCCCAACGGTTCTGGTAGAACCGCCGAAGAAGGGTTTCGATCTGCTTGCCTGGGTAATGCCTGTGGCTCTGCCGATTGTTGCAGTCCTTCTGGTGTGGGGCGTCGTAACGCGTTGGCGCGAGCGATCAACCACGCTTCCCGTAGATGGTCCGCCGGTCGATGCAGCTCTACTGGCGCGGGCGCATCGCGAATCCGGAGACGGCGATGAGTAGCGTAGATATCATCGCGGCTTGCGTTTTGCTCGCAGCCGCGGTGATTCTTTTCGTTTTCAACGTTCGGCTTGAGCCGTCGGACATCGCCGCTCATCGCACGAAGCTCGATCAACTGATGGAACGGCGCGACACGATTTACGACAATCTTCGCGACCTTCGGTTCGAATACCGCGCCGGAAAATTTTCCGACCTCGATTACGAAGAGACGAAGCAATCACTCGAAATCGAGGCGGCGCGAGTCTTGGCTGAAATGGACATGCTGATGGGCGCTGCACCAACGGCCGCCACGCGCCAAGCCGCATCGGGAAAGGGCCGCGCCTGATGAGACGGAATTGTGTTGAGGTCTTGCGCCGCGCCATGCGCAAGCTTTTCCTTGCGCCCTTGCTTCCTTGCCTCCTTGCGTCCGTTTCGCTTGCCGGCACGATTTCCGGAACTGTCACTAATGGCACTACGAATAAGCCTGCCGCGGATGTCGACGTCATTCTCATTCAATTGCAGGGCACGATGCAGCCCGTGGCCAATTCAAAGACGGACGCGCAGGGGCACTACCAACTGAGCAGCGATCTCCTGGGCAGCGGCCCGATGCTTTTGCGCGCGGTCTATCGCGGCGTGAATTATCACCAGCCTGTCACGCCTGGGATGACGACTGCCGATGTACAAGTGTTCGAGCCGACGGATAAGACGAGCGCAATCAGCATTTCGACACACTATATCGTGCTGCAACCGAATGGCACGGATCTTACGGTCGGTGAGTTGTTCAAGGTCACCAACAATACCAATCCACCTGTGGCCTATTACCGTTCGGGTGGGTCCTTTCTCTTCAATCTGCCTAAAGGCGCGCAGATTGGCGATGTGTCCGCGGGTGCAGCATCTGGAATGCCCGTGATAGAGACTCCCGTCGACAAGGGCAACGGACTGAAGGCGATCGATTACGCGTTTCGGCCCGGCGAAAGCGAAGTCCAAATCAGCTATCACGTTCCATATCCAAATAACCAAGCTACGGTAGAGACCGTTTCGCCGTACGCTGCCGAGCAAGTGGGGTATGCTGCTCCCCCGACCGTTCATGTCGACGCAGCGGGCTTTGTCCCTGGCGGTACGGCCCAAGGCTACAAGCTTTACCTGCGTCAGGCTGTGGCCCCCAATGCCGAGCTGACAGCTTCTGTTTCGGGTACCGCACCGCCGCCGTCAAATGCGGACAACGCGCCGGCCGACAACACGCAAAGCAGTTCTGCCTCAGAGGCGCCGACGGCCAGCATAACCACGTTGCCGGCGCGCTTGGATAGCCTGAAATGGATTCTTGTCGCGGGATTCGCAGCAATTTTCGTGCTGGGCGCGGCGCTTATCGTGCGACGGCCGCAATCGGTTCTCGCTTCTGCGAATGGTGAAGCTGCTGCTGCCGCAATTCAGGCCGCGCCTGTTTCTCCGGGGCCAAAGCCTGCCGCTAAATCGACTGAATTTCGCTCCGTCACCGACCTCGATGCCGCCGTAAGTGGCAGCCTTGATCAGTTAAAGGACGCTCTCTTCCGCCTCGAACTTCGCCATCAAGCCGGCACCATCTCCGCCGACGACTACGCCCGCGAGCGCCAGCGCATCGATCAGAAATTGCGCGAGCTCGTGCAAGGTTAACTCGCGCCTTGGCCTCCGCTGCTGCGCCTTCTGCCGCAAAACCCGGATTAGGCATTCGCTTCGAGCGAATCGAACGCCGCTTCGGTGCGCTCATTGCTCTGCGAAGCCTCTCGCTCGAAATTGCTCCCGGCGAGTTTGTCGCGCTCTTAGGACACAACGGGGCGGGGAAGACCACTCTGCTCCGAATCACGGCACAACTTATGCGGCCAAGCCGCGGCGCCGTAACGTTTTTCGCGGAAAGCACCGACCAGCAAGTTCCATTCCGCGATGTAAAAGGCCGCACAGGGCTCGTCGGCCACAGCTTGCTTCTTTACGACGAACTATCCGCCGAAGAGAATCTGACGCTGTTCGCGAAGCTCTACGCCCTTGAGAACGTGCCGGCACGCGTTGCGAGCGCGTTGCAAGCCTGTGGCCTCTCCTCCCGTGCTACGAGCCAAGTCCGCACCTTTTCGCGCGGCATGCGGCAGCGCCTTGCAATCGCAAGGGCCCTGTTACATTCGCCGAGCCTGCTGCTTCTCGATGAACCCGCCGCGGGCCTCGATCGTCAAGGCCTAGAATGGCTCGGCGCAACGCTGAAGCGGCTGCGCGGCGATGGTTGCACCGTGATCATGAGCACGCACGCGCGCAACGAATCTCTCCAACTTGCGACCCGAGCTATCGTGCTTGCCGGCGGAAGGCTCCAGCAGGACATCGGCGCCGGCGGTGACCTTCGGCAATTGCTCGAATCCATGCGCGCCGAGGCCTGACCGATGAATGGCTTACGCGCTGCATTCACACTCTTCGCGAAGGAATGTCGTCTCGAATTTCGCACGCGCGAACTGCTGACGGCAACCGTAGTCTTTTCACTCATCATCATCGTCTTTTTCAACTTTGCCTTCGACCCGACGCCTGCCGAGGCTCGGCACTTTGGCCCAGGCCTGCTCTGGATCGCATTCTTCTTCGCGGGCTCGCTGATGGTGAATCCATCATTCGCGCGAGAGCAGACAAACGACACTTTAGACGCTTTGCGCATGGCGCCTATTCCCAGCTTTGCTGTTCTAAGCGCAAAAATTGTGGCGAATCTGGTCTTTCTTTCGATCGCAGAAGCGATTCTCGTGCCGGTTTTTAGCCTCTTCTACAATGTTTCGCTCGCAGGAATTCTCGGCCGTCTCGTGCTGATTTTGTTTCTGGGCACGCTCGGGCTGGTCACTACGGGCACAGTCTTCTCGGCGATTTCGGCGCACGCGCGCATGCGCGAGTTGTTGTTGCCGGTATTGCTTCTACCGTTTCTTACGCCGTTGCTGATTGCCGCTGTGTCCACCACGATTTCGCTTTTCGGCGAAGCTCGCGAACTCGACCGGACCTGGATGATTTTTTTGATCGGTTTTGACGTCGTTTTTCTCACAACGTCGTGGCTTCTTTCGGATTTTCTGGCGGAGGGGTAAACTGTAGCTTCGATGAAAGCCCGTATTCCCATAAGCATTGCGCTCGCCGTGCTCGTGTTTTGCGCAGGTTATGCCGCCCTGTTCGTCGCGCCTGACGAGGCGACAATGCACGAGATTCAGCGCATTTTCTACTTCCACGTCCCGCTTTGGACGGCGATGACTGTGGTGCTGTCGATTGCCTGCTTTTCGAATATCGCATGGCTCGTCTCGCGCCAGCCTAAGTGGGACTTGCTCGGCGCGGCAAGCGCGGAAGTTGGCGTCGTGTGTTGCACAGGCGGCCTCATCACGGGAATGCTTTGGGGCAAGCCTGTCTGGGGCATTTGGTGGACATGGGATCCGCGCTTAACCAGCACGTTCATTCTCTGGCTGCTTTACATTTCCTATCTTTTGTTGCGCGAACTGATCGAGGACCCACATCGGCGGGCGACGCTCTCAGCCGTGTTTGGCATCTTTGCATACCTCGACTTGCCAATCGTGCTGCTCGCAACCACGCTCTGGCCCAGGGGGCAGCATCCGCAGCCAGTGCTTTTCGGGGGGCCAAAGTCGATCAACCACACGATGCTATCGGTGTTCTTCCTCTGCATGATCTCGATTGTGTCGGTGATGATCCTCGTTTTGGCCGATCGCTACCGTCTCGAAAAGCTTCGCTTCGAAGCGGACGAACTTCGCGTGGAAATCGAATCGCGGGAGATGGATACGCAATCCGCCTCACCGGCGCAGGGGATTGCGGGAAGGGGTTTGGTTCATGAGTGATTTTCAATTTCTTTTTACCGCCTGGATGGTCGTATGGGCGGTCTTTTTCGTTTACGAGATATCCGTGGCCAAGAGGATCGGCCGCGTCCGCCAGGAAATCGAGCGCCTCAAGCAGCAGCTTCACGATTAAATCGGCTTGGCTACGGCGAATTCATGCTCTTGACCCCCTTCGTTCACGCGGTATGGTATAAAGAGTGTTCCCGGTCGCTTTGGTGGTGCCAACGTGTCTGAACAGAAGAGAATTGGCGTTGTTTTATTTCAGTTAGGCGGACCAGATACGCTCGACGCCGTCGAGCCGTTTCTCTATAACCTCTTTTGCGACCCCGATATCATCAATTTTCCCGGTTCCTTTTTGGCGCGTAAGCCACTTGCAAAGCTGATTTCCACCACTCGCTCGAAGACGGTTGCCAAACACTATGCCGAGATAGGCGGAGGCTCTCCGATCTGCCGCCTAACCAATGAACAGGCGGTCGCCTTGGAAGCGGCGTTGTCGCATCATGTACCGGCAAACGTGGTTGTGGCAATGCGTTACTGGCACCCGAACACGCAGGAAGCGATTGCCGCACTTGAGCGCGAGCCTTATGAGGAGCTGGTTCTTCTTCCGCTGTATCCGCAATATTCTTTCGCCACCACGGCCAGCAGCCTGAAAGAGTGGGATCGCCACTACAAGCCGCACACACCGGTCCGCTTGATCGAGCATTTCTACGATCACCCGGACTATATCGCTGCAGTCGTCGAACGAATCGACAGCGTCCTTAACGACGTGCCGGACCCGAGCTCTGTCGTCCTTCTTTTTAGCGCTCACGGTCTTCCCATGGCGCTTGTGGAAAAGGGCGACCCGTATCCAAAGCACATCGAAACGACGGTTCAATTGATTCGCCAACTCGGCGCATGGAACAATCCGCACGTCTTGTGTTACCAAAGTAAAGTCGGGCCACAGAAATGGCTCCAGCCTTCTCTAACGGGGACAATCGAGCGCTTAGCCCGCGAAGGCGTGCGCCGCGTGCTCGTAATTCCGATATCCTTCCTCACCGAGCATATTGAGACGCTTCACGAAATTAATATCGAAGCGCGCGAGCATGCAGAATCGCTTGGAATCCACGAATTTCACACAATGCCTGCTCTCAACGACTCGCCTTTGCTGATTCGCGGCCTTGCCGACCTAGTTCTCCGCGCAGTGGGCATGCGCGCGGGGGTGGCTTCTCTGGCTACGTGACGTTTTTTGGCATTCTCTTCGCCTTCTGCAAGGCGTTTTAGTAGGCAAACCTACATTTGATCAAAAATACAGCGTTTACAGTATGGATCGTTTTGTCTGCGCTACTTAAGCTCGTCGCATCTGATGTCGGCGGGGGCTTCGCCGAAACGTTGGAAGCAATCAAAGCGGAGACTCACGATCTCCCGATATTGCCTCCCTATAC
>DATEGW010000202.1:0-25614 GCA_035279845.1 Candidatus Acidiferrales bacterium
AAGGCCTTAGGCATCAATGAGATACGCCTTCTCTCCAACAATCCGGACAAGGTCTCACAACTCGAAAAGGCTGGCGTACATGTCGTCGAACGAGTTCCCTGCCGCCCCCGAACCACGCACCATTCCAAAGCCTACCTGAAAGCGAAGCAACGCAAACTCGGCCACCTTTTATCAGGCCTGTAAGTACCACATCGCCAGCATCTTACGCGCGTAAAGATTTTGTTTGACAAATGCTCCGACCTGAGTTCTAATGTACATGCGTTTGTTGCTCTTGTATAACCTTTAGATTCGTCGAGAGGCTGCAAGTTCACAACTTGCGGCCCTTTTTGTTTTAGAGGCGGTAGAGACACCAAATAGCTTAAAAAAAGAAAAGAGAATTTAGTTGAGAGAACAAGGAACTGTGAAGTGGTTTAACGCCAGCAAGGGATTCGGATTCATCCAGCGCCAGTCGGGCGAAGATGTTTTCGTCCACTTTTCATCGATTCAGTCGGACGGTTACAAGTCCCTGAACGATGGGCAGGCGGTTGAGTTCGAAGTGACCCGCGGCCCCAAGGGCCTGCAGGCGTCAAACGTCTCCCCGCTCTAAGACGCTTTAGAAACAACTAGTTACGAAGAGGCGGATCCGCGAAAGCGGCTCCGCCTTTTTTCTTTCGCCCCCGCCATCAGAATGTTTTTCCCCATTGAAATCTTACCTTGACTTCGAATTCATTCGCCGAGTAGGCTCTCCGCGCAACATCCCAATGTGACCAAGCCCGGAGGCACCGATGAACTCACCGAATGGCTTCGACAGGCTCGCCTTAATGATAAAAGGCTTTCTCGCGGGAATCGCCGTCATTTCCCTCGCCTTTTTCGTTCTCCACATCCGCGCTTCTTCTGCTCAACAATCCGGTCAGGCACCCCAAGCACCCGGCGCCGTGCAAGTTCAGGTGCAAACTGGCGCCGCACCAGCGCAGGCACAAGGCCGCGGCCGAGGTGGTCGCGGGGGCGGCTTTCACGAACCCGAGCCCCTCAATTTCGACGATCACGCCGGCTACACCCAGATTTTTGACGGCAAAACCCTCAATGGCTGGGACGGCGACCCAAGTGTATGGCACGTAGAGGATGGAGCAATCGTCGGCATCTCAACGCCAGAGCACCCGTCGCATTCCTTCATCGCCTACAAAAATCTCGTCGCCAAGGACCTAGACTTGAAGTTTGAGATTAAAGTCGAGCAAGGCGGCGGCTCCGGCGTGCAATACCGTAGTAAGACGGGTGCTTGGATTGCGCGCCCCCAAAACAATCCTCGTAATCCGACGCCAACGAATCCGAACTGGCTGATGACGGGACCGCAAGCCGATTTCTGGTTCCCGGTGCGTCCTCAATCCGAACAATACACCGGGCAGTTCTACACCGAAGACAGCCCTCTGGGCATTATCGCCTGGCGCGGCGAGACCGTGGAAATGGGGCAAGACAGCCCGCCGCATCTCATAGCAACAATTCAAGATCGCCGCGCGCTGGGCGGCTATGTGAAGACTAACGATTGGAATCAGTACGAAGTGATCGCACGCGGCGGCACGTTCCTGCACATGATTAATGGCCAGCTTATGTCGGTTTTAGTCGACGATGATGCGTCTGACGCGAACAATCAGTCTGGGATGGTCGGTATAGAAATCGAAGGCGCACCGTGCAAAGTGTCCGTGCGAGACGTCTGGGTAAAGAAGTTCAACTGACGTGCCTAAGTGACGTCGACAATAGTCGGAACACGAAAATCGTTAGCCGCCACCGACGAAATGGACGATTTCGAAGCTGTCGTTCGGTTGAACGTCCGTGTTCGCCCACGAGGTTCGCGGCAGAATATCGAGATTGCGTTCGATCGCAACGCGATCGTTCGCCATGCCGAGGTGGGCGAGCAGCGCCGCGACGCTTAAGCCGTCCGGAACCTCGCGTTCTTCCCCGTTAATGCGGATCTTCATGACGCCGGTTCGTTTTGTGCGTTTTTAGTGCGAGAGCGCATCGAAAATCGAATTTCATCCTTAAAAGGATCAGACTGCGCTCCAATCACGAGCGCCAAGTCACCTTTTCCGAGCGGTGGAAGATCAAATCGGATCGCCGCGACGCCCTGACCGTCACTTTTGGCATGATGCGACGCATCGTCAAGTGCGCCGGCAATCGACGCCTGGATGTGGGCGTCCGAAACCGGTTTCCTGTCGGCGCGCCGGATGACGCCGATCTCCAACGAAACCTTACCCGCCGCGAGCCAGGAAGTCGGATTGAGCAGTTGCACCTGAATACCCGCCGCGCGAACAGCCTGTTCTTCAGCAGTGGCGATTTCGGCATCAAGGTTCCCATCGCGAAGAGCTTCAATCACGCTCCGATGCTGCGCTTCCACGCGTTGTTTAAGGTCATCGGCAGAAAAATCAGGCCTCGCAGCAGCGTCGGAGTAATTCCATGAATGGCGATGGAGAATGTACCCATTTCGGTACACTACGGTATCAATGGAAGGATGCTGCGGCCCCCGATCCTCCGTTTGAACATGAAACACGCGTTCGCCGCGGCTGACGTCTGTATTGAAGCCGGAACTCATCTGCGGTCTGGGCCTTCGTCAGAAAAAAAATGAGCTTGAGTCGTAAAAATGTTCGCAGCGCAATTGACCGATTTGCGCTCGGACGCTATTATAACAGCGCAACCAAAATGAGCGGCGAATACCTCGATAGTTATGGTCCGATTTTGTTGATGTTTATACTGGCCGCAGGGCTAGCGGCCGTGCTCATTTTGGCATCCACGATCGTCGGCAAACACAAGCATACAAAGGAAAAAGATCAACCTTACGAATGCGGTATTGCGCCCACGGGCGACGCTCGCGAGCCTTTCCCCGTTCATTTCTACATGGTGGCTCTTATTTTCATTCTGTTCGATATTGAAGCCATTTTTCTTTATCCATGGGCACTGGTCTACCACGACCTGAAATTGTTTGGCTTCGTGGAGATGTTGCTTTACATTGTGATTTTGCTCGTCGGTTATGTATATCTGTGGAAGAAGGGCGCGCTCGACTGGAATCGTTGACGCAGCCATCCGGAAACGACCGGAAAAACGGACGGATAGTGGATTCTCAGGAAATTGCAAGACACCCTGTAGCGGAAAAGCTCAAGGCTTGGGACTCGAGGGCAGTCGCCGGACTGATTCAATTCAGAGGCGAACTAACTCTTATTGTCCTTCGGGAGCATCTGGTTCCGGTGGTCCATTATCTCGCCAAAGAGCCGTCGCTCGGATTTACATTCCTCTCCGACATAACAGTTGTTGATCGCTTTCCGCTTGAGCCGCGCTTCGAAGTCAATTATCAGCTTCTTTCGATTGAAGGGAAGCAGCGTCTCCGGCTGAGAGTGAAGCTAGCGGGAAAAGAGCCATCGATGCCCTCTGTAACCCCGCTGTTCCCTACTGCGAATTGGCATGAGCGCGAGATTTTTGACTTGTTCGGCATCCGCTTCGAGGGTCATCCCGACCTCAAACGCATTCTGATGCCTGACGATTGGGAAGGTCACCCGCTGCGTAAGGATTATCCGACCGAGGGCTTCCGATGAGCAGTACCGCGACGAAAATCTCGGGTTCGATGACCATCGAAACGCCCACCGGTCCCGCGCAACCGATGATCCTTAACATGGGTCCGCAGCACCCATCCACCCATGGCGTACTACGCGTCGTCCTGGAGCTCGATGGCGAGACGGTGTTAAAAGCGGAATCAGTCATCGGATACCTGCATACAGGTATCGAAAAGTCTTGCGAGGCAAAGACTTATTCGCAAGCCATCACGTTAACGGACCGGATCGATTACCTTGCTCCGCTGTCCAATAATCTTGCCTATTGCCTGGCAGTCGAGAAGCTGCTGAATTTGGAGGTGCCCAAGCGCGCGCAATACATTCGCGTGCTCCTTACGGAGCTGACGCGCGTCGCTTCCCATCTGGTCTGGCTCGGAACCCACGCTATCGACATGGGCGCAATGTCCGTGTTCCTTTACGGCTTCCGGGAGCGTGAAGAAATTCTCAAGATTTTCGAATATGTGTCCGGCCAGCGAATGATGACGAGCTACTTTCGCATTGGCGGACTTGCCCTCGAGCCTCCCCCGGACTTTTTGGATCGTGTGCGCCGGCTGCTTGACGTTCTCCCCGGTCGCATCGACGATTACGAAGATCTCCTGACGGAAAACAAGATATGGAAAGGCCGCATGATCGGCGTGGGTCATCTGACTGCTACTGACGCTATTGCACTTGGTTGCTCCGGGCCGTTGCTTCGCGCGAGCGGTGTGAACTACGACATTCGCAAGATGTTTCCGTATTCGAGCTATGATGAGTTTGAATTCAATGTGCCGACCCGCACCGAAGGTGACTGCTACGCGCGCTATCTCTGCCGGATTGCGGAGATGCGCGAGAGTATCAAGATCGTGAAGCAGGCCTTGCAAAAGGTGCCCGCTGAAGGGCCCTTCCGCGCGAACCTCCCCGGAATTATTCCGCCTTCTCGCGAGGAGATGAAGACTTCTATCGAGGGACTCATCTATCATTTTAAGATTTTCACGGAAGGATTTGCGCCCCCGCCGGGCGAAGTTTATAGCGCCATTGAATCGCCGCGCGGCGAATTGGGCGTTTTTGTGGCGAGTGATGGTTCAGCGAAGCCTTATCGAGTGCATTTCCGCGCACCTTCGTTCGTGAACCTGCAATCGCTGCCGAGGCTCTGCGTCGGCCGATTGCTCGCCGATGTAGTGGCCTGCATCGGCACGACCGATATCGTTTTGGGAGAAGTGGACCGATAGAGGATAGAACGGCCATTCGCAGGCCAATACTAGAACTATATGCAAGTACCTCCACAACTCGACGCGAAGTTCAACCAGCTCGCTAGCCGCTACCCGGTAAAGCGCTCGGCACTGATTCCGATGATGCTTTACGGGCAAGATGAGTTCGGCTGGCTGAGCGATGAATTGCTCGAAGAGATCGCGCGCCGTCTTGACCTGAATATGACGCAGGTGACTGAGACCCTGGCGTACTACTCGATGCTGCGTCGTAAACCCGCCGGTAAGTACCACGTGCAGGTATGCACAAACATTTCCTGCATGTTGCGGGGCGGAAACGAGCTTTTCGAACACGTAAAGAAGCGGTTGGGCATTGAAAATCGCGAAGTACAGAAGAGCGGGACGTTTTCCCTTGAAGAAGTCGAGTGCATCGGCGCATGCTCCGGCGCGCCTGCGATGCAGGTGAACTACGATTTCCACGAGGACCTCGATCCCGATAAGGTCGACGCCATTCTCGAGCAGCTAGAGGCCGGACGGATTCCGAAACCTGTGCCGGTCATCTCCGGTGCGCTGCATCAGCGGCACCCGGACGAAGTTGTCGTCATTAGCAAGCGTTTCGGCCTGCCAAATTCGACGAAAATCGACACGTATCTGCAAAACGATGGGTATAAGGCGCTGCAAAAAGCGCTGACGCAGATGACCTCGGACTCGATCATTGACGAAGTCAAGAAATCGAGCCTGCGCGGGCGCGGCGGTGCGGGATTCCCCACGGGCATGAAGTGGAGTTTCGTGCCCAAAGATTCGCCCAAGCCGAAATACGTTCTTTGCAACGCGGATGAAAGCGAACCTGGCACATCTAAGGATCGGCCGCTACTCGAACTTGACCCGCACCAATTGATCGAAGGCATGGTCATCGCCGGGCGCGCGATCAACTCGAATCAGGGATACATCTACATCCGCGGCGAATATCGCTACCTCCTCGATATCATGGATGGCGCAATTGCCGAAGCCTATGCCCGAGGCTACCTTGGCCAGAACATTCTCGGAACTGGTTTCAACTTTGAGCTGTGCACGCATACTGGCGCGGGTGCGTATGAATGCGGCGAAGAATCTGCGCTGATGGAATCCTTGGAAGGCAAGCGCGGGTACCCTCGCATTAAGCCGCCCTTCCCGGCTGTCGTCGGATTGTATGGCTGCCCGACTGTGATCAACAACGTGGAGTCGCTCAGTACGATTCCGGCGATTATCAATGGCGGGGGCGAATGGTACGCCAACCTCGGTACTCCGAAAAACGGCGGCACGCGGCTTTATTCGATCTCCGGACACGTAAACAAGCCGGGGATTTACGAACTGCCACTTGGCTATCCCCTCCGCAAGCTGATCTATGAGGTTGCAGGCGGCCTAAAAGACGGCAAAAGATTGAAGGCCGTGATTCCCGGAGGAAGTTCCTGCCCGTTGCTTTCAGCGGACGAGATCGACGTCGCCATGGATTACGATTCCGTGGCAAAAATCGGCTCCATGCTCGGGTCGGGCGGTACGGTTGTAATCGACGAAGACACATGCATGGTTGACGTGGCGCGCAGGATTATGCACTTTTACGCGCACGAGTCCTGCGGGTGGTGTATTCCCTGCCGTGAGGGTACGGCGTGGCTTCGCAAAGTGCTTGATCGCTTCCATGAAGGCTATGGCCAGGAAGAAGATATTCCGCTTGTGGATGAGCTTTCGAAAAATATGCTGGGGCGGACTTTCTGCCCACTTGGGGACGCCGCGGCTCTGCCGACGATCAGCATTGTGAAAAAGTGGCGCAGCGAATTTGAGGATCACCTTCACGGCAAGTGCGCGTACAAACCGGCCGAAATGCTGGCTGGAGCGGACTGAGAACTATGGCTGAACAGAAACAAGTCACGTTCACGTTAAACGGGCAGCAGATCACGGCGGCGGCGGGGACGCTTGTCATCGAAGCGGCTAAGCGGCAGGGCGTCGAGGTGCCGTCTTTTTGCTACTACCCGGGGCTTTCGTTGCAGGCCGCCTGCCGTATGTGCCTGGTCGAAGTAGAGAAAATGCCGAAGCTGCAGACGGCATGTACGCTGGTCGCGACAGACGGCATGATTGTAAAGTCTGACACCGAACAGATTCACAACGCGCGCAAGAACATGCTGGAATTCCTGCTTTCGAATCACCCACTTGACTGTCCCGTTTGCGATAAAGGCGGCGAGTGCGAATTGCAGGACATGACGTTCCGCTACGGACTCGATCACACGCGCTTCACCGAAGAAAAGCTGCACTATCCGGAAGAAAAGTGGTCGCCGATTGTTTATTACGACGCGCCCCGCTGTATTCTCTGTTTCCGCTGCGTGCGCGTTTGTGACGAAGGCATGGATGTGAAGGCGCTCGGCGTCGGTGCGCGCGGCGTACAGTCGGTAATTCTGCCCAATAAGCCCGGGGAGCTGGCCTGCGAAGAGTGCGGCATGTGTATCGATATTTGTCCCGTCGGCGCGCTGACGAGCGGCACGTATCGTTACCAAACGCGTCCCTGGGAAATGCAGTATGTCGGCGAGCCGTGCACGCATTGCTCGAACGGCTGTAAGACGACACTGAGCGTGCGCAACAATGAAATCCTTCGCGCGAATAACCGCGATCATTCCGGCATCAATGGCGAATTCCTATGCGCAAAAGGCCGTTTCGGCTTCGATTTCACGGCGAATGCGGAACGTGTTCGCCAGCCGCTCGTCCGCAAAGGCGGAGTACTGCAGCCGGCCACATGGGAAGACGCGCTCGAGGAAGTTGCGCGCCGCCTCAAGCAGGTAAAGGATACGCACGGGTCCGAATCGATTGGCGTGATCGGGTCCAACCACACGACGAACGAAGAGAATTACCTGCTGAACCGATTCGCGCGGGCATCGCTCGGCACAAACAACATCGATCATCACCGTACGGCTGACTATCTCGGGTTGGCGGCGACGCTTGGACCAAAGGCAGGCCCGGCGCTCGCAACGATGCAGGATATTTATGCGGCGAACGCCGTGCTCCTCATTGGGAACGACGTGACAAACCAGAATCCGCTCGTTGCTTGGCAGATTCGCACCGCCGTGCGCCACCATGACCAGAAGCTTTACGTCATCAACAGCGAGCCGAGCAAGATCCATCGTAAGGCCGCCATCTGCGTCGAAGTTCCAAAAGGTGGAGAACGCGACAGTGTCCATTGGCTGGCTACTGAGCAGGGCCAGTTTGACGCGAAGACAACGGAATCGCTCGTTCAGTTGAAGGCAGCGCTGGAAGCTTCCGGCGATGTCGTCGTCCTGTTCGGCGCCGGTATTCAGGGCGCTGCGATTCGCGACTTGGTCTCCCTTGGCGCCCGTTTCGGCGGACAAACGAAGTACATGGCTCTAGGCGATTATTCGAATTCGCGCGGCGCATCCGACATGGGTGTTCTGCCGGACCGCTTGCCCGGTTACGCGTCGATTTCGGACTCGGGTGAGCGCACGCGTTTCGGTCGCTTATGGGGCGCCGAGATTTCCGCGACGCCGGGCCTTACTGCGCGCGCCATGATGGAAGCAGCCGCGACCGGCAAACTCAAGGCGCTCTATGTAGTTGGAGCAAATCCCGTAAAGACTTTTGGTGTCTCCGCCGGGGCTGATCGCTTCCCTGGGCTTGAATTGCTCGTAGTGCATGACATGTTTCTGACGGAAACTGCCAAGCGCGCCGATGTGGTCCTGCCTGCCGCTTCAACTTACGAGAAAGACGGCACGGTTACGAATACGGCAGGAGAAGTACAGATGACATCGCGTGCGGCGGACGCACAAGGTCCGCGCAGCGACTTCGACTTACTGCGCATTCTTTCGCACCAACTCAGCATGCTCGGTGCGGGCGCTCCTATAAGGCTGCGTATGCCCGAAGCCGCATTCGATGAAATTCGCCAGAACGTTCACGGATACAACCTCTCGCATGCCGGTTTGCTTGCGGGAGGTGCGGAACTTTCTGCAGCTTCTTGCCGGAATATCGAAGATCAGTATGATGTTCCGCAAGGCGCGGTGTTTTCTTCGCACGATTATTTGTTTACAAGTGGCACCCTGGGCCGTTACTGTTCCAAGCTCAACTCAACGAACGAGGCAAAAGACGCACCGTGGGGTTCATCACCCAGCACCCAGTCCTGGTGGTATCGCTAGTAAAAATAGCCCTCACCTTATTTGTGGTGATGACGGCGCTGGCATACCTTACCTGGTTTGAGCGAAAAGTCGTGGCGCGCATGCAGTCGCGTTGGGGTCCGTATTATGTCGGTGCCCACGGCCTGCTTCAGCCTCTGGCTGACGGCGTGAAATTCCTTTTCAAAGAAGACGTAACGCCCCCGTCGTCGGACATCGTAACGTATCTGTTGGCACCCTTTCTGGCTTTGGTCCTCGCGCTGACAGCTATTGCGCTCCTGCCGATTGGACCGCCGGATGTCACTATCTTGGGCCAGCCGGTCTATGCGGTCTCGAATATCAATATCGGTCTCATCTTCCTCTTCGCAATCACTTCGCTAGGCGTTTATGGCGTCGCGCTCGCGGGTTGGTCTTCGAACAGCAAATATCCACTCATGGGCGGACTGCGCAGTTCCGCGCAGATGATCAGCTACGAGGTCTCGCTAACGCTTTCCGTCGTGGGCGTCCTTTTATTAGCCGGAACTCTGAATCTCTCGGACATAGTGAATGGAGCGAACGGGCAAACGGGCTACTGGTTGCATTTTATTCCCCGGTGGAACGTTTTCCCGCAGATCGTCGGCTTCTTGTGCTACATCACCGCCGCGATTGCCGAAACCAACCGTGTGCCCTTCGACTTACCCGAAGCAGAAACCGAACTGGTGGCGGGCTTCCATACCGAATATTCGAGCTTTAAGTTCGCGATGTTCTTCATGGCTGAATACGCGAACATGATTACTGTCTCGAGCCTTGCGACGATCCTTTTCTTCGGCGGCTGGCTCTCGCCCTTTGGTGGCCACGAATGGGAGAAGTTCATTCCCGTAATAATCTTCCTGGCGCTTGCCGCCTACTGCCTCAAGGAAGTCGCAACCGAGCTGCAGGCCATCATTCACAAGCTGCAGTTCATGATTGTCGTCGGTCTCTTTCTCGCGCTTGCTGCCGTGTGCTTCTTCTTCCCGCTGTACGCGATGCCGCCGTTCTGGTTCATTCTAAAAATAGCCATTTTCATGTTCTTCTACGTCTGGGCGCGCGGCACGCTACCCCGCTTCCGTTATGACCAGCTCATGTCTTTCGGATGGAAGTTGCTTCTGCCGGTATCTCTGGCCAATCTCGTCGTGACGGCGGCCGTGTGGCTGGTGATGCACCCATGATCGCGCCGGTGATCGTATTTTTCGCCTGTGCTATCGCGGCCGTGCTCGGGGCGATTTTTTTGATCCTGGCGCATGAGCCGATTCACAGTGCCTTGTCATTGGTTGTTGTGATGATCTCGCTGGCGGTTTTGTATCTATTGCTTGGCGCGCCGTTTGTCGCTGCGATTCAGATCCTTGTTTATGCCGGCGCAATCATGGTGCTCTTCATATTCGTGATCATGCTGCTTAACGCCGCCGAAGAAGAGCGCACCGATTGGTCGAAAATCGCAAAGTGGATTGGGTTGCCCTTGGGTTTCGTGCTGCTGCTCGAAATCTCGCACTGGCTCTTCCATTCCGAACCAGGCACTGCAATCGCAAACGGCGCTGCGGCTCCTGCACCGGCAAACACTTTCGCGCTCTCGACAGAGCTGTTCCGGCAGTACCTATTCCCATTTGAGGCGACATCGATCCTGATCCTGGTCGCAATTCTGGGTGCGGTTGTTTTGGCAAGGAAGGATCAATGACCATTCCGGTCTCCTATTATTTAGCTCTAAGCGGAGTCCTTTTTGGGTTGGGCGTCGTGGCCTTTGTGTTCAAGCGCAATATCATCACGATTTTCATGGCGATCGAGTTGATGCTCAATGCCGTGAATCTAGCGTTCGTCGCTTTCTCGCGTGCGCACAGCACGGCGGGTCACGTGGCGCTGGACGGCCAGGTTTTTGTTTTCTTTGTGATTGTGGTCGCAGCGGCGGAAGCAGCTGTCGGCTTGGCAATCGTTCTCGCACTCGCACATACGCGCCAGTCGCTTAACGTTGACCGGGTGAATCTGCTCAAGTTCTAATGCCAATACTCGATCATCTTTGGATCATCATGTTGCTGCCGCTGCTCGGTTCGGCAGTTAATGGCCTTGTGGGCGCGTCGATTCGCGACCGTTGGTCGAAATCTGCCGTTAACGCTACAGCCATCGGCTCGGTAGCTTTGTCATTCATTTGCGTTTGCGAAGGGGTGCGCGAATTTTCACAGCTCGCGGCCGCCCAGATCCCCGTGATCCACAGTTACTTCACGTGGATGGTCGCCGGCCCCTTCCGCGCGGACTTTTCACTCCAGGTCGACCAACTCACGATTGTGATGTTGCTCGTCGTCACCGGCGTCGGTTTGCTCGTGCACATTTTTTCGATCGGCTACATGGCGCACGATCCGAGCTATTACCGTTTCTTCTGCTACCTGAACCTATTCGTCTTCTTCATGCTCACGCTGGTGCTCGGCTCGAACCTGCTCGTCACGTTCGTCGGTTGGGAGGGTGTGGGCCTCTGCAGCTATCTGCTGATTGGGTTCTGGTTCCTGAAGAAGTCCGCCACGGACGCCGGCAAGAAGGCCTTTATCACCACGCGCATCGGCGACATGGGCTTCATGGTCGGCATTCTGCTTGTGTTCGCGACGTTCCACACGGTCGAATACACCGGTATCTTCCAAACATTGGCGCAGAACAACACGCCCGTCGAAAATCACCTCGGCGTCATTACCGCGATCTGCCTGCTTCTTTTCGCCGGTGCGATTGGCAAATCCGCCCAGCTTCCTCTTTACGTTTGGTTGCCGGACGCAATGGAAGGTCCCACCCCCGTCAGCGCCTTGATCCACGCTGCGACGATGGTTACTGCGGGCGTTTATATCGTGGCACGGATGAACCCACTTTTCGCGCGCTCGCCGATCGCGATGCTTGTCGTCGGCATCGTCGGTGCAGTCACCGCGTTCTATGCCGCCACGATCGGCATGGCGCAGACGGATATTAAAAAGGTTCTCGCGTACTCCACGATTTCGCAGCTCGGTTACATGTTCCTCGCGTGCGGAGTGGGAGCTTACACGGCGGGAATCTTCCACCTGATGACGCACGCGTTCTTCAAAGGACTTCTGTTCCTTGCCGCAGGTAGCGTGATCCATGCTATGGGCGGGGAACAGGACATGCTCAAGATGGGCGGCTTGTGGAAGAAAATTCCCGTCACAGCATGGACGATGCTGATCGCCACCCTCGCGATAGCCGGCATTCCGCCGTTTGCAGGGTTCTTCAGCAAGGACGAAATTCTATGGGCAGCGTATTCTGGCCCATACGCAAATAAGGCTCTGTGGGCGCTTGCGTTCGTCGGTGCGCTGCTTACTTCGTTTTACATGTTCCGCCTGATCTTCCTAACATTCTTCGGCCGGCAACGATATGACGAGCATCACGTTCATGTGCACGAATCGCCGTGGAGCATGCTGACACCGCTATGCATCCTCGCTCTCCTTTCCACCGTAGGAGGTTGGTTTGCGGCACCAAAGCTCTGGGATGGTCCCGACTACTTCGCGAATTTCCTGAAGCCAGTCTTTGCAAATGCTGCGGCGCTCGCACCGAATATGCCCGAACCAGCACATGCTCTCGAACTTGATTTCTCCGGCTTTGCTGTCTTGGCTGGAGTCGTCGGCCTCGCCGTCGCATGGTTCCTCTACCTCGGCGATCCCGAGCGGCCGAAGCGCCTGGCGAAAAGCCTCGGCGGTCTTTACAAGCTTGTCTACGGCAAGTATTTCGTCGACGAAATCTACGGCGCGCTGATTATCAAGCCCCTGATCTGGGGATCTGAGCACATTCTGTGGCACGTGGTCGATGAAGGCATGATCGATGGCACGGTGAATGGCGCAGCGGATGCAGCGCGGGCTGCGGGCGGACAAGCACGCAAATTGCAATCCGGAAACGCACGCAGTTATGCGACTTGGGTAATCATCGGCGCCGTCGGATTCACGGCGCTGCTACTCGGAATTCTGGGAATGAGGCATTAGCGTGGGAACGCAATCGTTCTTATTGACGGTGATCACGTTTCTTCCGCTGCTAAGCTGCGTGGCGCTGTTGATGTTACGCAAAGAAGACGATATCTGGATTCGCCGCATTGCTTTAGCCGCCTCGCTCGCGGAGTTCGTCCTTTCGCTCTTTCTGTTGCCTAAATTTAATATGAGCCAGGTCGATTATCAGTTTGTTGAAAATCGCGCCTGGATCGGCCAGGCGATGATTCACTATCACATGGGCATCGACGGAATCAGCTTGTTCCTGATCTTGCTCACTACGTTCCTCACGCCGTTGGCAATTCTGGCGTCATGGAATTCGATTCACGATCGCGCAAAAGGCTTCTTCATTTCCCTGCTGATCCTTGAGACGGGAATGATCGGAGTCTTCGTATCACTGGATTTGTTCCTGTTTTTCGTTTTTTGGGAAGTGATGCTGATCCCGATGTACTTCATTATCGGCATCTGGGGACACGAGCGCCGGGTTTACGCAGCCATCAAATTCATTTTGTACACGATGTTCGGCTCGATCCTGATGCTGGTGGCGATCCTGTGGCTATTCAATCTCACAGGGACGTTCGATCTGCCGTCAATTCAGCAGCGACTCTCTCAGAGCATTGCCCTTTCGCCAACGACTGAACTTTTACTCTTCTGCGCGTTCTTCCTCGCGTTTGCGATCAAGGTCCCGCTCTTCCCGTTTCATACGTGGCTGCCAGATGCCCACACCGAAGCGCCCACTGCCGGATCGGTGATTCTGGCGGGCGTTATGCTGAAGCTCGGCACATATGGCATGTTGCGCTTCTGCCTGCCGCTTTTTCCCGATGCGTCGCATCGCGCGGCTCCCGTGATCGGTGTTCTAGCGATTATCGGGATCGTCTACGGCGCGCTCGTCGCCGTTGTGCAAACCGACCTGAAGCGCCTCGTCGCATACACGTCAGTTAGCCACCTTGGTTTCGTGGTGCTCGGCATTTTCGCGTTCAATAGCACCGCAATTCAAGGCGCGATCTACCAAATGCTCAATCATGGTGTTTCTACGGGGGCGCTGTTCCTCGTGGTAGGGATGCTTTACGACCGGCGCCACACGCATGAAATCAAGCAGTTTGGCGGCCTCACTAATCCAATGCCGATCCTCATGGCTTTCTTTCTCTTCATTGCATTATCTTCGCTCGCGCTGCCGCCGCTCAACGGCTTCATTGGTGAATTCCTCATCCTGATCGGTACGTTTGCGACCAATCATGCTTGGGCCGCTTGGGCCACGAGCGGCTCCGTACTCTCAGCAATTTATCTATTGTGGGCCTATCAACGTGTGGCCTTTGGCGAGGTAACAGTCGAAAAGAATCGCTCGTTGCGTGATGCGTCGGGCCGCGAGAAATTAATCCTCGCCGTCATGTCCCTGGTGATCATCGTTATGGGCGTCGCGTCGCCCATGTTTACGCGCCGGATGGCGGTCTCGACGGACAATATGCTCCAGCAAATGGATCGCGCCGCCGCGGCCCATCGCCTGAAACTAGGCCCTATCCAGGCGCAGTATGGCTCGGCTCAGCCGCCGGCGCAGCATCACTTGCTCGTTTTGCTTGATAAAGGGCAGGTGCGGCCGTGAGTCTGCCCTCCTCTGTGCAATTGCAGAATCTCTATCGTGTCGCGCCGGACATGTACCTGTGCCTGTTCGGCATCCTCACGATGCTCATCGACCCCTTCGTGAGCAAGGCTGGCAAACGCAAACTAGGTTGGTTCGCTTTATTCGGCGCGGTCTTTTCTTCGCATTCGATTGCGGCAATGCTTCACGTAGCGGCCGATGCAGGTCCCGCGGGCTACAGCAATCTAATCGTAGGCGATTACTTCAGCATCTTCGTCCATGCCGTCGTTATCCTCGCCTCAATCATCGTAATTCTCGGATCAATGGACTACTTGGATATGGAGGGCATGCAGAGCGGCGAGTTTTATGCTCTGGTTCTCTTCGCCACAGCCGGAATGGGAATTCTCGCCAGCGCGAACGAGCTCGTTACGGCATTCGTCGGCCTCGAAATAAGCTCGATTTCCACCTATATTCTCGCTGGCTATCGCCGTCGGGCACCAAAATCAAACGAAGCCTCGCTCAAATATTTCATTTTGGGCTCCTTCGCAACGGCCTTCTTTTTGTACGGGATCGCCATGGTTTACGGTGCGACAGGTACCACGCGCATTGACTTGATTCAGACCGCGTTTAAGGTCAACCCAATTGATCCCAACGCGGGTTCGTCGATACTTCCCCTCTTTGGCCTCGGGCTCATTTTCGTGGGCCTCGGATTCAAAGTAGTCGCATCGCCATTCCAGATTTACGCACCGGACGTCTATGAAGGCGCACCTTCTCCCGTCACGGCCTTGCTCGCTTCCGCGCCGAAGGTCGCCACATTTGCGCTGATGCTCCGCATCTTTTATGTCGCATTCGGTTCGGCTACAGACGTCTGGTTCTGGGTAATTTGGGTCTCGGCCGCACTAACCATGACGATCGGCAATCTCGGCGCGCTCATGCAAACGAACGTCAAACGAATGCTGGCATATTCGTCGATAGCACACGCCGGTTATATCCTTGTAGCATTTGCCGCAGGCACGGAGTTTGGCATCGCTGCAATCCTGTTTTATCTGACGGCGTACTCGATCATGAAAATCGGCGCATTTCTTGTCGTTTCCCATCTCGGTCAGCAGGACGAGCAGCGACTCGAATTAAAGGACTATGCGGGTCTGGGCTCGAAACAACCTGTGCTCGCCGTGTGCTTTTCGCTTTTCCTGCTTTCCCTCTTGGGACTTCCGGCGACTGGCGGTTTCTTGGGAAAATTCTTCGCGTTCCAGGCGGCGCTCGATTCCCGAGTCGTTTGGCTCGTTGTTATCGCCGCCGTGAACAGCGTGATTGGCGCGTACTATTACCTTCGCGTGATCGTTTCGATGTACTTCTGGGATCCCGAGCAGCAGTACGTGCCCACGAAAGTGCGTCCCGCGCTCACTGTAGCGCTATCGATAGCAGCAGCGGGCACGTTGTATCTTGGCATCTTGCCGTCGCAAGTCCTTGATTGGGCCCGCGTTGCGGCGGATTCCCTCGCCCTCCGGTAGAAATCTTCCAATAGCCCTTTATCAATCCAGCTGCTGAACCAACCGCTCACCGCCCGTCGTCGCGCGCTTCTTCTCAAACTACCGCAACGGCTGTATAGACGAGCGTGCGATCGGCGGCAGATATTTGTTTCAGTGGCGTGGCCCTCCCACAGTTGATGAACATGTTGCAGTGCTGAACGAAGGTTCGGTGAAGCTGGTGTTCCCGTCGGCTGTCTTCGGAGCAAAGACACTCCGGACGCCACCCAAATCTCTAAAAGGAGACCTTGTCATGTGTGATTATTCATTGATGGGAGTTCCGAATCGCCTGGCCAACGAAGGTGACGATCTGGTCGTGCATCGCTTTTCGACCGGAACGGTCGGCCTCGTCCCAACGCGGCCGAGCTCATCGGGTGGCACAACTCCGCAACTCGGATACCGTGCTATCTGGGAGGCGATAAAGGACTTCTTCCGGGATGCAGAGCCAAATCAGGCGATCGCAATTTGCGTTCCGCCCGGCGCTCGTTTGCTTGTCCGCGATATGCCGGAGGACGTGCAGCGCTTTGCGAAGTCGGGTCCAGCTGAGATCGTAACCTTCACACAACTTTCAGCTGCCGCGAACGCGCATCGGGATGCTATCCGCCTCGATAATGGCTCGGAAATTCTTCTGCAGAGGCTTCACGAAGGGCAACGCGTCCGAGTGTTGCGCCTGACTATTGATGAAGTCGAAGACACGCCGGTCCTTAAGACTGCAGGCGTTCGATAAGCGATATCAAAAAAGTGTGTCCTTGAGGAGCTTCCGGCGCAGAGATATTGCTGTATTCCGCCAGACTCCCTACAGCTTGATCGATTCCACCCGCAATACCGGAAATCTACAGTCACCGTACATCGACTCCGGTATTCAAAAACCACACCGCCGCAGAAAGATAGAAGTTGAACCTCTCGGCAATTGAGTGCATGAGTGTTACTCAAATATCTCGCCTACGATATGCCGACAGGTTCAGAGGAGGAAAAATATGGCAGACAGGAGCAATCAAATCGAAACCGTTTCGGTACTTGGTCGTCCTAATTGGGGCGCGATCTGGGCCGGTGTATTCACCTTCATCGCCATTTGGTCAGTCTTCGGCGCGCTTGGACTTGGTATATTCGCGAGCTCGGCGAGTCCAAACGCAACGGCGCCCGTTTCCGGAATGAGCGTAGGAATGGCAATTTGGAGCATCATTCTTACGATCATCGCGATGTTTGTCGCCGGCCGCACCACCGGCGGATTGGCAAACACCACCAATCCACGTGAAGGAATGACGCACGGCATGGTTATGTTTGGACTTGCGGTAACTTCGGCATTGCTGATCCTCGTGATAGGTGGCAATGCTTTCGGCAACACCGAAGTCGCCGGAGGCGTGCACAGCGCATACGTGCTCAACATGTTCTCATATCTAGGATGGTCACTATTCGTCGCGCTGTTTCTTGGCTGGCTGGCCGCTCTTGGCGGTGCTTCGACGGCACACAAGCATTTCCCGACGTCTACAACTAGTACCACTACGGTTCAACATCAGGTTCGGCACGCCTAGGTTAAGAATGCGGGCACGAGGCCGTCCGCTTGCGGCGGCCTCGGCCGCATTCGCAGCGTCAAGAATTGAAATAATTACTCCCCAAAATTCACATCGCACGTAGTTGCGCCGTCGCCGACGGGATATTTATTGTGGGTTGCCTGTTCTGGCGGCACTCCAAAACGCTCGCGTCCGAGCGCATCACAACGGCACGGCGCAAGAGGCGGCCGAATTCCCTCCTCTTGCAATCCGCTTTGATGGCTGCGTTATTGGGTCATTGTTTTTGCCGCGTCGCCTTCCTTGAATCCTGAACCGGAAACGGGCGTGCATACCGATGAGAGCGCATCGACATCGGTCACCTTCACAACGCCGACAGGTGTCGTCATTCGTCGGATCACGGCGCCCGAGGTTGGGTCTTTGATTTCTTTTGTGACCCGTTCGATCGTAAGCTGATCGCCAACCTTGACGCCGGCTTTCGACCCTACATTGAGAATCACTTGTCCGCCATCCACCGCCGCAACGAGTCCGCTTACAGTAACCGTGCGTGCCTCAAACTTTGATGAATCGGCGATTAGGCCCGAGCTAAGCTGGTTCACCGCCTCGTTCACAGCTTCCCCAATGATCGTCTGCTGAAAATCGCTGCTGCCGAAGTCCACGCCGCCCGCGCCGAAACCGTGCCAATTGCCTGCTCCACCCAGCAAAGAAGTGCTGTCACGTTCCGATTCGCCCTTTCCTTCGGCAACACCCAGAATTTCTGCGGTGTCGATGTTCACTATGCGAGCGTCGAGCATTACGACAGCTTTGCTCTTCTTTTTTCCAAAGCCGCCCAGTCCGAACCCTCCGATACCTGCGCCCGCGCCGCCAATCTTCGTATTCTTGGTATCGTTGCCGAATTGCGTCACGCTGCCGACGATAATCGCGTCTACGCCGAGTATTTTCCCGATTTGCGCGGCGGAGGTTGGGTTAGCGCGGTCGCTGTTCGAAAAATTCTGTTCGCTCAAGATCTTGTCCAGTTGTTGCCGCTCGATCACGGAATAAGTGCCATCCTGCACCAGGCACTTGACGAGAAGATCCGAGATGCCCTTGCCCACGTCGACATTCGTTCCAAATACCGCAGCGCTGTTCGTTTGCACTGTTGCGTAGTCAAAATCAAAAATTGCGATCCGTTTCCTCCGACCTTGGGGCTGCGCCGGTGCGGCCGCTGGCGCTGCCGTCGCTGCTGCGCCGCCAGCCGGTGCGGGCGCCGCGACACAAGATGTAGGAGTTGCCACCGGCTTCGATTGCGCCCGAACACTTGGTGCGGTTGCAAAGAGCAGTAGCACAAAAGAACACAAGAGGAACAGGGCCCATGCAAACTTTTTCATGGTTTCTCTCCGACCAGAGACTAGTTGGCTTAGCCGCTCGGACAAAGGCGGACTTGGTCGGAAATCTTACAGACGGACGGGGCTTGGGTCAATATATTAGCAGCAGAATGGGATTGGAGCGCTGGATGGCTGAAGTATTCTGTTCCAAGAAATCGCTGGCCACATAATGGAAACCACTGTGACCACAAGACTTATCATTCGGTCTCCAGGTCGTAGATGCGCCCAACTGTCACATTGGCAGGCGCGAATGCCCATTGCTAGTGTAAATACAGTATTGCACTCAACGAGGGATCGCAGAATGATTGAGTGTCGTGGAAAGTTGCGCCAATTCGGTACTAATAGTCGACGACAGCACCACCGTCCGGTCCGCTATCCGCAAATTCCTGGAAGTCTGCATGCGTATGCGCATCTGCGGAGAGGCCGCTAATGGTGTCGAAGCCATCGCGATAGCTACCGAACGAAAACCCGGGCTGATCCTAATGGACCTTTCCATGCCCTCAATGAATGGCATAGAAGCAGCCTCCGTCATCAAAAAACAGGCGCCGGAGTCACGCATCATCGTCTTCACCTTGTATCAGGACTCTATCGGGAAGGCGATGGCCAAGGCTGTCGGAGTCGATGTAGTCGTTTCCAAAACCGAGGGCTCTGGCGGATTAATGGCCGCCCTTATGCCGCTGCTCGCGGAAGGTTCTCAGTTCTGCTGACTATTCTTGCGTCTTCAGTTTGAGTCTCGATTTGTTCTCTTCCATGAACTTGCGCAGGTCGCCCGCAGCATCGAGAAGCCGTATCCACTGTTCGTAGTATAGTGTGACCG
The DNA here is from genome assembly GCA_035279845.1 of Candidatus Acidiferrales bacterium. Taxonomy (GTDB): domain Bacteria; phylum Acidobacteriota; class Terriglobia; order Acidiferrales; family UBA7541; genus Palsa-295. The sequence goes on from DATEGW010000202.1 coordinate 19,664, forward strand.
GAAATCTGCCCAACCCGTACACACTTACGCCGCCCTTCTCCCCGACGCGAAACTCGAGAGTTCCCTTTGGACGCGATCCGCTTTTCTTTTCCAGTTCGGCGATTCGAGCCAGTAGCTCTTCCCTGCTCGGTTCAGACTCAGACATGTTTCTTTCCTCCGAAAGATTCCCAAGTTCACGATAATATCAGTTTTCGGCGCGCATTCACGCTAAACGCTCACAAGAGGAAGCCGAATGACGGAAACGATTGCGGAGAAACTGACGATTACTGTATCGGATGGCACTTCGATGGACGCATTCGTGACGCGTCCGGCGGGCGGACGCAAGTCACCGGGGCTGATGATTTTTCAAGAAGCATTTGGCGTGACGGGTCACATCCGGGACGTAGCCATCAGGTTCGCGCGAGAGGGTTATGTAGCAATCGCACCTGAACTGTTCCATCGAACCGCGCCGGGCGCTGAACTGAGCTATACCGATTTTTCTGCGGTGATGCCTCATATGCAGGCGCTCACGAATGAAAACCAGCAAAGCGATATCCGTGCCGCGTTTTCCTGGCTGCAGAAGGACCCGCAGGCGGATGCTAAACGTATTGGCTGCGTCGGATTCTGCATGGGAGGGCGTACGTCCTACCTGGCATCTGCTGCCGTACCTCTGCAAGCAGCTGTTTCGTTATATGGAGGCGGCATTGGACCGAGCAGCCGTGGCCCGTCTCTTTTGCCGCTCGCCCCGCAATTGCACGCGCATGCTCTTTTTCTGGGGTGGTCTCGATAAGCACATCCCGCCGGAGCAAACGCGTCCCATTGAAGACGCATTGCAGGCGGCCGGGAAGCAATTCCTTAACGTGAGGATCTCTTTTGCGGATCACGCGTTTTTTCGGGATGGCGGACCGAACTATAGTGCGAAAGCGACGGCCTTGGCCTGGGCTCTCACCAGGGAATTTCTCGAACAGAATATGCAGAGTCGTTAAAATTGCGACACGAATCGGAGTCGCCGCCGGCGATTCCCGTCCCACGCGCGAACGAGCCTAATCGCGAAGCAGAAACTCCATTTCGATACCCGCCACCGCAATCACGTCCCCCGAGGATAGTTTCGTAGGATGCGAGATGGGATTGCCGTTGACGCTCGGTGTTTTATCCGCTGCGCCGATGTAATATGAATTGTCCTCGCGCCGGTTGATTTGCGCCGCGGCTTTCGGTGCGAACCAACCCCGCAGTTTCACCGTTGCCAACCCTGATTTTCCTACGACGGTCAACTTGTCCGTCAGGGCATATTCCTGGCGGTCTGTCTTGCCGCTCCGTACGATCAGTGTGGCTACTTTTACGCGCGCGGGAGCGACTTGCGCGCTCTCGCCGACAGCCGCCACCTTTCGTAAAAACTCGCGCCGCTCTTTCGTATCGAGCATCATCGTTTCATTGATTTTTGGCGCCGCTGGCTTTGCCACGCTGGCACCTACCGGCGCAAACCCGTCCATATCGCCCGCATCGGAAACGACGATAGTGTGCTTGCCCACCGTTACGCAATCACCGGGCTTTAGCATCACCATTTTCACGCGTTGGCCGTTGACGAAGGTGCCGTTCATGCTGCCGAAGTCTTCGAGCATCATGCGGCCTTCTTCATTGAAGACTCGCGCGTGATAGTGCGACACGGCAGGATTATCGATTACGAGTGCGTTGTCCGGCGAACGGCCGATGCTTACCTCTTTAGACCCAACAGAAACTTCTCCGAGGATTGCCTTGTCAAACTTGAGCGTCAGCTTTGGCATCTGTTCTCCTTCGGCCTTTTCGATATCGTCAGTTTCCAGAGCGCGTGATCCAGCGCCCGATTTTGGCTAGGGCTCTGCCGGACTTTGCACCAACTCGCACAACGATTGCAGTAATGTTGTCTCCGCCGCCCGCAAGATTAGCGAGTTCGATCAGTCGGTCGGCTGCGCTTTGAGCATCCGACACTTCGCCCAAAACCGCCGCGATTTGATCGTCCGATAGTTCGCGGGTCAGTCCATCGGAGCAAAGGAGGTATGTGTCGCCCTCCGTCGCGATTTCCTCGTCGACTTCGACTTCAACCGTGTCGTCAACGCCGAGCGCACGCATCAGGACGTTTTTCAGAGGGCTCGATTCCGCCTCGGCTTCGGTCATATGACCTTCGCGAACTTGCTGTGCAACCAGCGAGTGATCATCTGTGAGCTGCAAGAACTCGCTACCGCGGAGCCGATAGACCCGGCTGTCACCGACGTGTGCGACGCTCACGCGGTCGGCAAAGAATTGCAGTGCAACTACCGTGGCGCCCATGCCTTTCGCGGGTTTCGAAGAACCATCCAGTTCATTGTCAGAATGCTCCGCCGCTGATTCAGCCGCAGCTCCTCGAACCAACTTGTTTGCCAGGCGAATTGCACTCGCCAGCCGATTGGAGGTTTCCGAAGCACCGCCGATGCGTTGCCCTTCGAAAGGTAAATCCGGATTCGACTCTGCGTCTCGGCAGTGTGCATAAATTGTTTCCACTGCGATTCTGCTTGCGACCTCGCCCGCATCCAGTCCACCCATACCATCGGAGAGGACAAACAGCCCTAGGTCGGCGGCAACTTGGAAATTATCTTCGTTGTTTTCGCGGGCTCTACCCGTATCCGAGCGCGCGGCAAAATCCAGCGCCGATGCGAACATCGGTTTGGCTGTGGTACTCACTCGGTGCTCCCATCGAAATTGTTCGTCGTATCCAAAGCTGGATTGCGGCCGCGCAACGCGCCGGCCGGGACCTTTACTTCGCGGACGCTTTGAAATCCTTGTGTGCGAAGCCAATCGATCACGCTTGGGATGCGCGACGGTGGAAATGGCCCGGATAGCACAATGAAACCTTTCTTACCACCTTCCATCCGGCGCGGAACGACGACGGACGTGAGCCCGAGGCCCTGTATTTTGCGAGATGCGTCTTGGGCGCGGTCTTCGCGATCGAATCGCGCTACCCATATGAAAGATGGGGCGTTACCGCGAAGCACGGAACCCATCGGCTGCGCTGCGCTGGATGCCAAATTTTGATCGGGCTCGGACGATGTGGCGCTTACCGACGCGGCTGGCATTGACCTCTGAAGTTGAGTCGACGTCGAGACGGAGGCCGCTGACGGCGCAGGAGAGGCGGATTGAGAGGCGGGAGCGGCCGATAGAGGATCGGGAGCCGGATTTTTTAGGGCAAAATTGGGCAATTTTGGCGCAGTTGGCGCCGCAGGTGGCAGCAATTTGTCCGCTAATTGCGCTTTTTGGGCCCATTTTGCAGCACCTGCCGCGAATAGCACGATCACCGCGAACGAGACGGCAGCGGCGACGGATTTCCCTCGTGACGGCCTCGGTCGTGCCGTTGCTCGGATCACCGGCGCCTCGGGCGGTAGCGCGATGGCCGGCTGGAGGGCGATGGCGTCCTGTGTGGCGCGACCTGCCGTAGTGCTGCTTCCAGGCGATGGAGGCGTCGATAGAGCCGAAGACGAGAAAACTTTTTCCATTTCGGCAATGGACTGGAAGCGCTTGCCCGGTTCCTTTTCGAGACATCTGAGGATGGCGCGTTCGATTGGAACCGGGATGCCGGGTTCGATCTCGCGAGGCGGTACGGGTGAATCGTTCAACTGCTTCATGGCTACGGCGACGGCATTGTCTGCGGTGAACGCCTGGGTGCCGGTGAAGACTTCGTAGAGGATCAGGCCAAGTGAGTAGATATCGGTGCGGTAGTCGACGGGCTTGCCCGCGACCTGTTCGGGCGCCATGTAGGCCGGGGTGCCGACCATGGCGCCCGTCATGCGCGTGAGCGATTCCATGGAACGTGCGATGCCGAAGTCCATGATCTTTACGTTGCCGCGTAAATCGATCATCACGTTTTCGGGTTTTAGGTCGCGATGGACGATGCCTTGCGCATGAGCTTCCTTGAGGCCGGAGCACATTTGCTGCGCGAGGTCGATTCCCTTTCGCAAGGACATAGCGCCAAAGCGAGTCAAGACCGAGCGGAGGCTTTCGCCTTCGATAAATTCCATCGAGGTATAGGCGATGCCGCCGAGGCGGTTGAATTCGTGGACTCGGCAGATATTTTTGTGAGTAATTTTGCGCGCGAAGAGAAGCTCGTTTTTGAATCGGTCCATCATCTGCTGATCGGACGCGATTTCGGGCTTCAAGAGCTTCAAGGCGACGACTTCGCCAGTTTCGCGGTCGCGGGCCTTGTAGACGTTTCCCATGCTGCCGTGACCCGCCGCATCGAGAACGTCGTAGCGCTGCCCAAGGGCTGCTATTGCGGCAGAACTGAGATGCAGCGCAGCAAGATTGACCGGCGCGCCCTGACTCGCGGTGTCCTGGGAGGAGGCGATCAGCGCTTCGGCTTCGGGAACGTCGCTGAGTAGGATGGTGTCCTGTTGCGAGCGCGAGCCTCGGGGCGAATCGACCGCGGGTGCACGGCGGTCGGTCCCGTTGGAGCCACGGGGATCGGATGGCTGGTTCATGGCGCTGTCGTACTAGGATAAGGGAGAAAACCGGCCCAAGCTTGGCGGCGCAAGGGTCCTGTAAGGAAAGAGTATCTGGTACGAATCGCCGCCACCGTATGCTCACCCGTCGGATTTTTGGGCCGGTCAACGTCATGAATTTACTCTTAAGAATCTGCCCTTTTTTCTCGATTAGAAATTGGATTTGTGCTGATATCACAAGACTTAGGTTGATTTCTAATCGGGCCTTCTCGATTAGAAGATTCGTGACTTGTGACTCGTGATTCGTGACTCATGAAAATCACAAACCCTCTTTCGCTTTGACTTCCCATTCCGCTTTTTTCAACCTCCAATCCTCAAAAACATCCAAAGGTAGCACGCGTAAAAAGCGATTTCAATTGTGGGAAATACGGACATAGTACTGAGGCCATGACTCGTGATTTGTGACTCGTAATCCGCGACTTGAGGCCCGTTAGTGGTCGTTGGTCAGCTTGGCTCTAATTTGGACGGCAAGCAAAGGCGTTGCATTCGATGCGGGCTACGTTAGGATACGCGCATAACACAAGGAGGAACGCTTCTATGACCTTCTATCGTTCCGTTCTGATTTCCATGGGCCTGTTTGTGTTGTGTTGCTCTGTGGTATTTGCCGCTCCGCAGAATGGTGCGCCGGTTCGGGTGGCGATCGTTGGACTGGAGCACGGGCATGTCGCCGGATTTTTGAACGCGTTTCCGAAGCAGCAGGACGCTGAGTTGGTTGGCATCGTGGATGCGGATACAGCGCTCTGCGAGAAATACGAAAAGCTCTATCACCTCAGCCCGAGCATGTTCTACCCGACGCTCGACGATTTGCTTGCGCACCAGCATCCTCAGGCGCTGCTGGTCTACACGGCAGTGGGCGAACACCGGCGTGTGATTGAGGCGGGGGCGGCGCATGGGCTCGACGTGATGGTGGAGAAGCCGCTCACGCTTTCAGTGGACGACGCACTCGCGATACAACGCGCGGCGGAAGCACATCATGTTCAGGTGCTCGTGAATTACGAAACGACATGGTATGCGAGCAATCGCGCCGTCTACGACATGATTCAGCAAGGCAAACTCGGAGATGTTCGTCGAGTCGTGATTCATGATGGACATCAAGGGCCAATCGAGATTCATGTGCAGCCGGAGTTTTTGAAGTGGCTCACCGATCCGGCAGAGAACGGCGCGGGCGCGCTTTACGATTTCGGGTGCTATGGGGCAGACCTAATGACCTGGCTTATGCATGGCGAGGCGCCGCTGAGCGTGACGGCTGTGTCGCAAACGGACAAGCCGCAGGAATATCCGCGCGTCGATGACGATGCGACGATTGTTCTGCGTTATTCGAAAACGCAGGCCGTGCTGATGCCTTCGTGGAACTGGACGTTTAATCGCAAAGACATGGAAGTCTACGGAACGCAGGCGTACGCAATTGCGGTGAATCCTACCGAGGTGCGGCAGCGGTTCAGCCAGTCCGCGGCCGAGGAGACGGTG
>DATEGW010000203.1:0-3809 GCA_035279845.1 Candidatus Acidiferrales bacterium
CTCCTACAAACGTCTCGTTCCTGGATTCGAAGCGCCCGTGAATCTGGCGTATTCTCGGCGCAATCGTTCAGCAGCAGTGCGCATCCCGATGTATTCCGCAAGCCCGAAATCGAAGCGCGTCGAATTTCGTCCGCCGGATCCGTCGTGCAATCCGTATCTGGCCTTTTCCGCGATGCTCATGGCGGGCCTTGACGGCGTCGAAAACAAAATCGATCCCGGCCAGCCGCTCGACAAGGATATTTACGATTTGTCGCCGGAGGAGTTAAAGAACGTTCCGGCGATGCCGGGCTCGCTCGAGGCGTCGCTCAAGGCGCTCGAACACGACCACAAGTTCTTGCTCAAGGGCGACGTCTTTTCGCAGGACCTCATCAATTTGTGGGTCGAATACAAAATGAAAAACGAAGTGAACGCGCTGCGCATGCGCCCCCACCCCTACGAATTCATGCTGTACTACGACATTTAGCCGCTGCTGCGCAAACTTAATCTTGTCATTCCGAGCCCGGCCGCCGGGCTCTTGGCGAACGGTGGCGAGGAATCTGCTTCTGGGTTCTGAAAAACGAAAAGCAGATTCCTCGTCGCCCAACGGCAGTCCGGCTCCTCGGAATGACAATTTGCAAGGATTCTCATGGGAGGAGGAGATGAAAATGATGCCGCTTGGTTTCGGCCTTCTATCAGCGGCCATGGTTGCGAGTTTTGCATTTGGGATGATGGTGCAAGCGGCCCGAAATTCAGAAGCCGATGCCAAAAAAGATGTGCGCGTGACGGGCATCGGCGGCGTTTTCTTCAAAGCGCATGACGCGCCAAAACTGGCCGTGTGGTATCGCGAGCACTTGGGAATTACTTTCGAAGGCGATGGCGCGAATGCCTACCATACATTCGAGTGGCTCGAAAAAGAGAATCCCTCGAAAACAGGCAGCACCGTTTGGGCGATTTTCCCGGAGACGACAAAATACTTCGGCGAAAGCAAATCGTCGCTGATGATTAATTACCGCGTCGCGAATCTCGACTACGTCCTCGCGCAGTTGCGAAAGGAAGGCGTGAAGGTCGACGACAAAGTCCAAGACGAACCGTACGGGCGCTTCGGCTGGGCGACGGATCCTGAAGGCAACCGCTTCGAACTTTGGGAACCGAAGTGAAATGCAGTGGCTAGCAGTCTAGCCCTGCGGTGGTTTCTCGGAGGCGGGAACCGCAACGGTCGCGGTTACCGCTGGAATTTCGATCATCCCAAGTTTGGGATCATGAACAGGGAAACATACCGGGTTATCTCTCAGGATCGTGTCGGCCCCTATGACTACTCTCGGTACTATTGCCGTGACGTCTCCTTCAGACACGATATGCTTCCGATTTATCCAATGGGCTTCTTGTTCGGGGGTTGCGCCGTCCATTTCAAGAATCCAAATTTGTCTTGCACCACGGCCGAACAGGACTGCGGTATTCACTACCAATCCCACGCAGTGTTTCGGTCCGCCACCTAGATTAAGCTTAAACTCCACGAGGTCGCCACGCTTGTACGAGAGTGCATCTTCATAAATCATGTGATTCTCTCCTCGAAAGCATCTTCTACGTTGTCTAAGAAATTTGCGGCCATTGCCTGGACAGACTCGATGAGGTGTTTTGCTTCGTGGCTTCTCACTTCGACGCGCTGCCCCAGACGGGATTGACTATCTCCGCTCAGGTCAAGATACGCCTGGTCCACAATACCGCCGTTGTGTATCAAAATGTGTCGTTTCTGGAGCATTTTCTCGATGAATGGGAGTTCTGCTTGCGCGACTTTTCTGCCGGGGCACGTGGCATTTCCCCGCCACTCCAATAGACCAATGTCAAACCACTGCACCAGCAAGGCGTCGGCTTCAAGCGGCTTTTGAAAGTTTAGCGTCTCTAAGCTCTTCCTTCGATTTGAGGTCATTGGGAAGCAAAGCAGCTTTGTTCTAAGGTGTCGCGCGAGTGCCTCCAATTCGGAGACAGCCGCTTTGGTCATTTCTTCCCATATTTTTCCCCGCTCCCCTCGGCCCTCGATCGTATTCTTGACGTGCTCTAACCGTGTCAACATGTCACCCATACGGTTGAAGAACAGAGTGCGAGCGTTGGTTCGACCGCACTTCGGGCAATAACCGAACTCTCCCAGAATGTCGGTCGCAGTATTACAACCGGTTGTGCAGCACGAGAAATGAAACTGTTGTTTTTCTTCCGAGTAATGCCACGCAGGGGTTAGGTCAGTAATTTCCGACATGTCGAGCGATGTATTCATCCGCCGGAGATATGCTCGCGCGAACGCATCATAGAAAGCAGTTATATAGGTGCGCTGCTCTTTGGAAATGAAGTGAAGGCTATCTGTTCCGGCTGCGCAGTAAGGACAAAACGTAATGCCGAAGACGTGGTTCGTGCGGAAGTATTTCTTACAAAACGGACAATTTCTTCCCCACATCCCGTGTGCATCCGATTGAATATACGTAGTCACCGATGGCCGAGGACAAACTGGCGTCTCGCCCAACCCGGGAGGAGTAACAGTACTCAGCAAATGGCGCCCATCCATGCTGACAGCCACACAGTAAAGAGCAATCAATCCAGTACCACTTATTTGGGTGGCAATTCCTCCCGACTTCGGGTCACATAGAAATTCGACCTTGCCCTGTGCTGCTGGGATTTTGTCTTGGAACTCACTCATCTCAGAGACAGTATTGTATCTCTCTTTAAGAGAAGCAAGTTGGTGCGACACGTCCGCTTTGCAACGGGATGAGTAATTCGTTACGCTGCTGAGCACGATGGAAGCGGCGTTTGCAGAAATAAAATTCAATGAGCCGGGGGCGGCCGAGGCGAATCTTGCGATTCTGCAATCGCGGCTTTCGCCGAAGCTGTGGAGCGCGCTTCCCACTTTGCTCGCGCAGGTACCAAGTCCCGACGACGCGTTGAATTTTCTCGAGCGCTATCTGCGCGAAACTCCCGCGAATGTCACGCGGCATCTGGAAGCGCATCCCGCGGCGCTGCATTATCTGCTTTCGCTCTTCAGCTACAGCCGCTTCCTTTCCGAATCGCTCGTGCAGCAGCCGGAACTAATTTTGTGGCTCGATCGCCGCAATCCCACCGAAGGACTGGAGCGTCGAAAATCGCGCGATGATTTGCTCGAAGATTGTTACCGCTTTTCGACGATGGCGTACGATCTTGCGCCAGCGCTTTTTCTCGCGCGTTTTAAGCGCCGCGAGTATTTGCGCATCACGCTGCGCGACGTCCTGAATCTCGCAACGCTGGCCGACACTGTGCTGGAGCTTTCCGATCTCGCGGACGTGCTGATCGAGCGCGCGCTGCGGCTCTGCGCGCAACGCCTGGAAAACGCTTACGGCTTGCCGCAATGGAGCGACGCGACGGGACATTTGCAACCCGCGCGACTCACGGTTTTGTCGCTCGGAAAACTCGGCGGCCAGGAATTAAATTACAGCTCGGACATCGATTTAATATTTTTGTACGACCACGATGGCGAGACGGGTGGCGGCGCGTCAGGCGCGATTTCAAATCTGGAATATTTCGTGCGGCTGACGCAGGCGATTCTGAAATTGCTGACCGATGCGACTCCCGAAGGCGCGGTTTTTCGAATTGATTTGCGACTGCGGCCCGAAGGCCAGCAAGGCGACATAGCGACGAGCCTGAACGCGGCGACCGACTACTACCGCACACGCGCGCGCGAGTGGGAATTACAGATGTTGATCAAAGCGCGCGTTTCCGCCGGAGAAGTGGCGACGGGCGAAAAGTTTTTGCGCGAAGTTCACGCGCTGATTTACCGGCCGGAATTTCATTTTGCCGCCGTCGAGGCGGTG
>DATEGW010000204.1:0-21299 GCA_035279845.1 Candidatus Acidiferrales bacterium
GGAAAAGCAGAAATTGTTAAACAAAACCCACAAAACCGGCACGCCGAGCTCCACCGCTGTTGTAAGCGCTCCGATCACCGACAAAAACCCGCCATCGCCGACGAGGCAGACTACTTTTCGATTTGGCGCGCCTATTTTTGCCCCAATCGCCGCCGCAGGCCCAAAACCCATGGTGGCAAGCCCGCCTGAGGTAATAAATGTGCCTGGCTTCGAGCATTGTAGTTGCTGAGCCGCGCCATTCTTGTTCCAACCCACGTCTGTCACAAATATCGTATCGTCAGTCACTGCCTTCGATATCTCAGCCAGCAACCGCGCGGGATGAATCGGCTTCGTGCCATCGGCTTGGCTCGGGGCGAGTTGTTCGCGCCAATTCTTTTTGCGTTCCTCTACTTTCGGCGTGCGGCACGGACACGGCTCCGCATGCCGCCCGTCTGCCTTCACCGCACGAATCAACTCCCGCACAGTCTCTTTTGCGTCGCCTACAATTCCGACCTCGACGGGATAGATCTTCCCGATCTCTTGTGGGTCGCTATCAATCTGAATCAGCCGCGAAGGTGGAATCGCGAATGTATATTTCGGATTCCACGAGCTGCAGTCCGCTTCGCCGAATCCCGTTCCAATCGCGACGATCACGTCCGCTTCGCGCGCGGTTTCATTCGCAACAGACGTGCCCCAAATTCCCGTTGTCCCGAGCGCGAGCGGATGTTTTTCGGGAAACGCGCCTTTGCCCATCAGCGTGGTTGCGACAGGCACGCCGGTGAGTTCGGCCAATTGCTTCAATTCGCACGCCGCTTCCGAGAGCAGGACGCCATTGCCCGCGTAGATTAATGGCCTCTTCGCGGCGAGGAGCAAGTCCGCCGCTTTCAAAATACCGTCATGCGGTCCCGCTGCGCGCGCATAGTTCGGACGGCGCTGCACGGTTACTGGGGTCGCATTCGTCTGTTGTGAGAACACGTCCATCGGAATATCCAGCAATACCGGCCCCGGCCTGCCCGTCTGCGCCACATTCAAAGCGCGAGGCATTACGTCGACGAGAAACTTGGCATCGTCCACACGCCATACACGCTTGCAAAAAGGCTTGTAAATGTCGCCCTGCGAAGCGTCGGCATGGAAACGAATTCCCTGATGCGGTTCGCGGGCGTGATGATACGACGGCGTATTCCCTGTAATCACGATCATGGGCGTCGAATCCGCCGCCGCACTCGCAACTCCGGTGACGGCATTCGTCATCCCCGGCGAAAGGTGCACATTCAGTACCGGCAGCTTGTGCGACACGCGGAAGTACGCATCAGCCGCGTGAGCCGCCATTTGCTCATGGCGAAATGAAACGTATTCAATTCCCAAACGATGGCACGCGTCGATAAGCGCGTAGTTTGTATGGCCGCACTGTCCGAAAACCTTCGTCACGCCTTCCTGTTTCAAACACTCCGCTATGAACATTGCTCCGGTCATCGCTGCGCTCTTTTTCGTAGAATTGCGTGATCTATCCGCACGGGAATATCTTTCGAAAAACTCCGACACCGAGCGATTTGTTTTGCCTGTTAGAACGAGCCTTACGCTACCATCCCCATTCGGCAACCTACAACGAAGTAACGGTGGCATACGGTTACAGCCTGAATCCTGGCCGGTGGAGATGCAATCTCACTATCGCGTTGGTCCGTCTGAGCAAAGTTCCAACTGGAGAACGTTACCAGCCTGACACGGTAACAACGTTGCTGGTCTTCTCCAAGCGGTGCTAGGCTTCCGCACGGTTAATCGAATTCAGGCCATAATGTAAGTCTTTTCAGTTGATTCGGAGCAAATGAATGGCAAGAGCAATCACCGAAGAAGAGAAGAACCACGCGCAGGAATTGCTTCAGAAAGCTCGTGCTGCAATGAAGGCCACTTATTCCTATGACCAGACGCGAGTAGACGATCTCTCCCGAGCCGTCGCGTGGGCGATCGCGAACGAAAAGACGTTCGTAGCGCTCACCGTCATGAGCGTGGAAGAGAGCGGCATGGGAAGTATTGACGGCGCCCCCGCGCGGCGCTTCAAGGTGGTCGGCATACTGCGCGATGCACTTCGTCAGAAGAGCGTCGGCGTGATAGAAGACATTCCCGAAAAAGGGATTGTCAAATACGCGAAACCCGCTGGCGTAATTGCCGGTCTTCTTCCGGTTACGAATCCTGTTGTGACGATGGTCGGGATGGCGATCAATGCGATCAAGTGCCGCGACGCCGTCATCTTTTCGCCGCACCCGGCGAGCAAACGCACGGCACTCGAAACGAATCGCATTCTTCGCGCCGCCCTGAAGAATGCAGCCGCGCCTGAAGACATCATCCAGTGCATCGAAAAGCCGAGCATTCCGCTGGCACAGGAATTAATGTCCATTTGCGATCTGACTGTCGCCACAGGCGGCGCAGCTATGGTGAAAGCGGCTTACAGCTCGGGGAAGCCAGCGTATGGGGTTGGCGCCGGTAACGCCACAATGGTTATCGACGAGACGGCTGATATTGCCGAGGCCGCGGCCAACACGCGGATCAGCAAGACTCACAATAATGGGTCCGGGTGCTCGTGCGACGGCAACCTGATTGTCGAAGAATCCATCTATGATCGCTTCCTCGAGCAGCTGCAAAAGGAGGGCGGCTACCTGGCGTCAGAGGCCGAAACGGAAAAACTGAAGGCCGTCATGTGGGACGCTGAGGGCCACCGCACAATCGAAACAGTGGCGCGATCTGCGTCCAAAATTGCCCAATTAGCCGGTTTTACGCTGCCAGATCGCGCCAAATTCGTCATAGTTCGTGCAGACCAGATTGGCCGCAACCACGTCTTCTCCGGTGAGAAACTATCGCCTGTCTTGTCCATTTTCAAATACAAAGGCTTTGATAACGCATTGAAAATGGTGGAGATGATATTCGAGGTCGGCGGAAAAGGCCATTCTTGCGGCATCTATTCGTTTAACGACGAGCACATTAATAGGCTTGCGCTGATGGCACCGGTCAGTAGGATTATGGTGCGTCAGCCGCAGGTTCGCGGCAACGCCGGATCGTTCACGAACGGGATGCCGATGACGCCGAGCCTCGGCTGCGGCACTTGGGGCGGCAACATTATCAGTGAAAACATTGGAGTTAAGCACTTTATGAACACCACTTGGGTCAGCCGGCCCATCCCGGAAGACAAGCCCAGCGAGCAGGAGATTTTCGGCAAGTTCTACAACAGCGAAACGTTCTTGTGAATATAATCGCGGCATGCGCGATTCAAAAGGACCACTCGCCGGAATTAAAGTTCTCGATCTAGGTTCCTATATTGCAGCGCCTTATGGCTGCACACTGCTCGGTGATCTTGGCGCGGAGGTTATCAAGATCGAGCCGCCGGGCGGCGATACGCTGCGCCACTATCCCTCTTCTTTGCAACACGAGTCGCGCGCGTTCGTTGGCATCAATCGCAACAAGTGCGACATCCTGGTTGACGCAAAAAGGCCAGAAGGCGCACTTATATTGCACCGTCTGGTCGCGTCTGCCGACGTAATTGTCCATAATTTTCGACCGTCAGTACCAGAACGTCTAGGACTCGATTATCCCCGTCTCAAAACGATCAATCCGCGACTGATCTACTGCGCCCTGACCGGCTATGGTGACTCGGGGCCGATGAAGGACAAGGCGGGTTACGACCAGGTACTGCAATCGATGACCGGGATATGCGCGTTCCAGGGTGAATCGAGGGGGCAGCCCGAGATCGTCTATGGCTCTCCAGTTGATTTCTACGCTGCGTCGATGGTGGCGTATGCCGTGACGGCGGCTCTCTACCAGCGGGAGCGAAACGGCGAGGGGCAATACGTGAGCGTGTCATTGCTCGCGAGCGCGCTTTCGATGCAGTCTACGCGATTCGTATGGGCCGATGGCGAGCCGCGCGATGCGAGCCGGGACCTACGTTCCGGTGGGATCACTGGCATCCATCCAACCAAGGAAGGCCAGATCTACCTCTCGGCGAACACACCGCATTTTTGGCGCGCCCTGTGTGAATTAGTCGGCCTGCCAGAAATGGCGGAAAATCCGAATTATGATTCCGTTCGGAAAAGGGCGGAGCGATCTGGCGAGATCGTTCCCAAAATTCGCGCGGCACTTTTAGCTCACACCGCTTTGGAATGGGAGCAGATTTTCGGCGAGCGAGTGCCAAACTGTGCGGTGCGTCGGATTGAGGACATGTTCGATCATCCGCAGGTTGTATCGCAGGGCTTGGCGAAGACTTTTGAGCACCCGACTGTTGGCCAATATCGCGGGCTGGCAAACCCCGTCAAATTCAGCGCCAGTGAACCGACCGATTCCTTCGCCGCTCCAACGCTAGGCCAGCATACAGATGAGATCCTGGTGCGTTATGGTTTTTCGGAAGAAGAGATCGACAACTTTCATCAAACAGGAGTGGTCTCTTCAGTGCAATCGAGCGGAGATTAATCGGGTCTCTTACGTGCAGAACCCACGCGGGCAGGAGTTTTCGGGAAGAATACGGCCGGCGAGACATGAAATCTATGGCTGAGCCTCTCGATATGTGTTTTGCTCAATGGCCGCTTCCCGTTCACGATTTCAGAGACAACGCTCTCCGGGCCAAGGATGGGAACCAGGTCTCGCTGGCGCAACCCGTTTTGCTCAATTAGCTCAGCCAAGATCTCTTGCGGAGTTGCGTTAGGAACTGAAAATTTTTCGCTCTCGTATTTTTCGATGAGTGCTGCCAAGAGCCGGGCATACTCGCGATCTTCGGCAGAAAGACGGCCACGCCTCTTCATTTCAATGAGCTTTTCCGTGTATTGCGCGTTCTGATCGTCGGATTCAATGACGGCCGGCGCCGGGTACTTCAACTCGTATTTTTCGAGTGTTGCGCTCATTTTGTTTCCTGTCGTACTCCGTCACAACGTTTCAGTATGAGGCATGTGCCGCACCTACGGTGCTCGCCTTCAATTGTTTCACCTACCCAGCGCTCACGCGCTGGGCTAATTTTGTGCCGTGCCTACGGCACTGATGTCGAAGACTCGACGATTGCCTGCACGCGATACTCCCATTAAAGCGACCGCGGAATGGAGTCGCCATTCGGTTGAATGGACGCAAGGGCAGGAACTTCGGAGACGTATACGGTCAAGCCGAACCTGCACTGGCAAGTTGTAAGCGACACCGGGCACAACGCGCCGGGAAGCTACGCATAGGTCGCGGCGACAGTCTCTCATACACGTGCTAAGTTGAGTCGATCGAGCAATGCAGCCCCATCCTCGGCTGCCACTTGAGATAGTGTCGATGCATCAACGCGCAGGCGCGACACAAGCCTCGCGGTCGCAAGCGAAAAGGTTCTCAATTCGGCGAAGGCTCTTCGATGTGGTCGACTACGAGCGTGGTGACCTTACCTGTTTTTGACACCAACTTTAGGCCCAACTGATCTTGGAGCGCTTCGAGGAACGTTGGACCGGGCTCGGCTGATTTTGTTTCGGGCGCCGTGGTGCTTTCGGGTACGGACTCTATGCTGAAGTCGTAATTTCCGGTCAGGCCCGTTTCGTCCACGACAGGACGATCCAGGGCCGGCATTCCGGCGAGCGGGAATGCTGCCGCGATCATTTGCAACGTGACGTCCCGCGCGCTCGTTTTTATGTGTCCCGTGTCGACCAGACTTAGAAATACGTCACAGGCCATAGGCGATCCATCGGCCGATCGGGCGGAGGGTGACAATGTGAAAGCGCCGCATGGGGGCGAATCGCTCGAGCGCAGATGCAGTTGCGGACCGACTTCTCCCGGTTTTGCCAGCACAAGCGCCAAGATCGGGCCCTCGTGCGTCTCCGTATGCGCGGCGAGTTTGAAGCGATCGGTCAGCAATGACCGCATCATAAGACGCATTTGATCCTTCGTAGCATTTGTGCCCGCTCTGGCCTGGATGTCGAACCGTTCGTCTTTCGCCCATTTGGGCAACTGTGCGTCGAGCGCATATCTTTCGTACGTCGTGAGTCCATATGCGAAGCCGATGTAGACCGACACAGGAATATCGTTTGCCGAAAGCAGACCACCGTTTGCCGAGTAGCTGTTTCCCGGACCGAGCGGAAAATTCGAGTATGGATGCCCGTCTTTGTCCTGTTTTATCGAGGCGACGTCGAAGGACATTTTTCCGCCATTCGATTGCAGCGCCTGCGCGCGGCTGAGCGTCACCACGATGAACGCCCCGCAAAGTGCAACACAAGTGCCTACGAGCAACACGATGCGCCCGTGCGAAATTCGTGCGCATGAGCGAGCTTCGATGATTTTGCGAATGCGTTGTGGCAATCGCGGGCCGGGCATAGCAGTGCCGACAGGCTCGATGCGGAAGTGGGCAATGATTTCGCGCAACAGGCGCTTCATTTGTTCGTGTCTTTCATACCAAAGAAACAAAATCAGAAGCTGCCCGCCTAAAACCAAGGCGGCCTCTACGACAGCAAAACAACATCAAAGGCAAAATCGCCAGCCAGATAATGGCCGCCGCTACGAACACCTCAGTCGAGCGTTAGCTGCTCAAGATTGTCGATGACGAAGACTTTTACAGGTGCTGTTTTGTCTACGAGTCGGAATCCGAGTTGTTGTTCCATAGCCTGGATAAATCGCGGCCCCGGGACTTCGCTGGTGCCAGCGCCATTGGCTTCGGGAACGAATTGAAGATTCACGTCGAAGCGGCCCGCCAGCCCCGTCTCGTCCACACCCGAGTGGGGCACGCGTTCCCCGGTCGCCAGTACGGCCTGGCTGGCTAGGTAGTTGGCAACCTGCGACAAAGTCATATCGATGATTTGGAGATGTTCCTGGCCATCGAATCTCCAGGCCACCATGCCGCAATAATAGGGTACGTCCGCACCTTTGGCAGGGGCCTCGATCATCATTGGCCGTCCCCCGCCATTCATACACGGTTTATTGGCCGGATGAGGCTGCAACTGCGGTCCCCTTTTGTCTGGTGTTTCAAGGGTGAGAGCATAAACCGCGCGTGGCTGCATTTCTCGATGGACCCTCAGTTTGAACCGATCTGCAAGGAGTGCCTGCACCATCAGACGTAATTGATCACGGGTTGGATTGCCATTCGCCCGCCCTTCTATCTCGAAAAAGTGGGGCGGTTTAGCCCAAGCGGGAAGCTTGTCATAGATACTTCGGGCTTGATTCGAGTCGGAGATTTTAAATGCGAAGTTCATGTATGCATTTAAAGGCGCATTGGCCCTGAACAAACCTCCTACTGAGGGGCCGTCGGATCCGTCCAACGGGACAGTTGATCCGAACGGGGTACCGCGGACGCCCGGTTTAACGCTCGACACCTCGAACGATATTTTGCCTCCGGCAGCTTTTTCCCATGCGAGCGTATCGGACGATTGCGCGTGCGTGAGCGTGACTGCAGCGAATGTGACGCAAATCGCGGCGCATGCCGTGACGAGCAACGCGAAGCGCCCGCCCGAAATTCGTGCAAACGAACGAGCTTCGATGATTTTACGGACGCGCTGCGGCAGCCGCGGACCCGGCATCTCGACGCCGATTGGGTCGACGCGGAATCCGTCGAGAATTTTGTGCGTGAGGCGATTCATTTGCTGCGCGTCCCTTACGTCAAAAATAAAGTCAAAGGCGGACCGCCTAAGTCAAGACGGCCTCTACAAAAGCCAAATCAACTTCAAACCCGCCCGCCGAGAAACGCCCGCAAAATTCGCGGGGCAACGGCGGCCGCTACAACTGCTAAAGCTAGTTTGGCGTCGGCTGCTCGACATGATCGATGACCAATACGTCCACAGGAGCCGTAGCCGGCTCGAGCTTTAGGCCGAGTTCTTCGCGCAAAGCTGCTGTGAACGGCGGCGGGGCGGAGGGATCGTTCTCACTCGATTCATTACTCGGCACAAGCTGCGGGCGTGTGAATTCCAATTCGAAATCGATCTTTCCTGTCAAACCGGTGCGGTCCACGATGGGACGCTCGACAAACTGATACGAAGGCATCCCGGACAATGCTTCCACCAAACCCTGGAGGCTCACGCCGTGGCCGAGAAATCGGGCACGTAGCCTGCTCGTTGAGCCGGAAGTATCGCCGCAGTTGAGATCGTCGGCAGTCGAATTGCTGGTGGACGCAGCATTCGGCTTTGACACGTCTGTAGCGTGCCATGTGCCGCAATTTCCGTCGCTTGCTCGAAGCTGCGGCCCCAATTGTCCCGGCTTGTCCAGCACCAGCGCGTATACAGGCAAATCGCGCGTCTCATGATGCACGGCGAATTTGAAGCGATCTGCGAGCATGGCCTTGATCCTGCCACGATTGCCGGTGACGTTGTCCTCGCTCGATGCGGTGGCGTCGATATCGAAATGCTCGGAACCGAACCAATCCGGCGCGCCGAGGATTCGATTGCTCGGGAGCTGATAGGCGTACGTTACTAAGCCCGCCAATGAGAAATTCACAGCCCTCAATCGGCCTCCATTTTGGTTTGGCCACAGCGAATTCCGCGCGCTGCTAGACTTGTTTACCTTGATTGAAATGGCTTCGAAGGTTGGCTGATCGGCGGGGGATGACGCGCTGTTTTGCGAGGACTGAGCCTGATAGGACTGTCTACGCGCCAACGTGCCTGCCGCGATGGCTGTGCATGTCATCACGCAAATTGCGATAAGGAACGCAACGCGAGCACGTGAGATACGCGTGATCGGGACCGTCTCAGTTATCCGGCTTATGCGGTGCGGGAGGCGGGGGCCGGGCATGGCCGTGCCGGTTGCGTTGACGCGGGCGCCTGAGTGCATGATGGCGCGGGCCATGTGCATGAGGGTTTCGGCGTAGGCGGCGGGATCGTGGCCTTGCGCTAGGACGGCGGCGTCGCAGCATTCTTCGGCGAGGGCCGAGAGTTCGCGTTCGAGCCACCAGGCGGCGGGATGGAACCAGAAGATCGCGCGATTGAACAACGCGAGCCATTGCACTAGAGGATCGCACCGGCGGGCGTGTTCGCTTTCGTGGGCGAGGACGGCGGCGAGTTGGGACGCGGACCATTCGCACCAATTTTCGGGGAGCAGGATTGTTGGGCGGAAAAAGCCGACTGTGACAGGAGCGGCGCAGGCAGAACTGATTCGAATGCGGTGCGGGCGGTTGCTCGTTGGGATTGCGCGCCCAGCCGCACGCGAGAGAAAAGCAAGAGAGGTCCTTCGCAGCGCCCTTAAATACGGGTGCTGCTCAGGATGACGTATTGAAACTAAATGAGTGTCAGCATGACGAGATTTTTCTTTATTTACAGCTAGCATGCCGCTAACTAATGCGAATACTTCGTCTCCGACAGGAAATCCAAATGGCGAGGATTCGCGAACGAGACGGCGGGCCTTCGATGTGCCTATTGCGAGGCGCGCGAGAAAAATCAACGCGCCGAAAAGATAGAGGCCGAGAAATGACCATTCAAGCGGCGAAAGAAGAGGCTGCACTGGGGCCGGAGTTGCTTGCAATGTATCCGTTTTCTGAAGCGGCGCTTTACTTGGAGGAGGAGTTTGGACAAGGACGTCGGCGGCGAAATTTTCTACGTTTGCGGGCAGGATACGGATCGGCGCCTTCGGTCCCCAGGCGATCCAGAGCGGGAGCGCGAGCATCAGCAGGAGGACGGCCGTCCAGACGCGATGCTTTACGGAGGCGACCCTTACGCGCATCGCGTAGAGGACAAGGGCCGTAGCACCGACAATTAGTGCGGCGCGGATGGTGCATTCGAGGAAGAAGTGGAGCATGTTTTGTCCTCCTGCAATCGATATCGCGGCGCCGGAAGTAAAGGGAGCGGCCCTTCGCAAGAACACTCACGGTCAACAAGCAGCGCCCCTACGGACGGACAACATCGAATACAACGGCGCCCGCACGACGGGCGGACGCTATAAAATCCAAACCAACGTCGAAACCCGCCCACCGAGAGACGCGCGCGAAAACCGCACGCAATGGTGGCCGCGCGAAGGCAAAATCAGTCGCACACCTCGATAGCGCGACGAACAAACCCACAATCGCCGATCGGGAGATCGGCGTTCCCAGGTACGGCTACTTCGATTTGCGACCGCGCACGAATTTTTCCAGCTGCGCCATCTCCCTTTCGTTCAGAACTTTTGATTCGACCATGCCGCTCACCAATTCTTCGACCGAGCCGCGGCAGAAGCGGTCGATGATTTGCTTCACGGCGCGCGCGGCGATGCTGCGGGCTGGTTCGGCGGCGCGGTACACATACGCGCGGCCATCGGATTCGTGCGTGAGGTAGCCCTTTCTTTCCAGGCGGCGCAGCAGGGTGCGCGTCGAGGCTTCTTTCAGCTTGTGTTTGCGCGAGACAATCTCGTGTACGGATTCAACCGTGCAGGGCGCGATTTTCCACACGGCTTGCATGACGTCATTTTCGAGTTCGGTAAACGGCGAGCGGACTTTCGCGGTGTCTGCTTTACGCGATGTCATGGTACAGGTTGTACCATTAGGGGCGACGGGCGTCAATGGGCAACAATCATTATTCGCGGGTATTTGATGCAGCGTGAATTGTTCGCAGGGACGCGGCAAATGCGCGAAGCAAAGTCAAAAGCGCCCGCCTAAACCATATGGCGGCCGCTACAAAGGCAACGTCAAAGGCCGCCCGGCTAAACTCCAAGCCGGCCGCTACAAAAGCCAAGGCAAAACATTGGACGCGGAGATCAGGCTCCGGTCGAAGCGCCCTTCTCTTTTTTTCCTTCGAGGGATTTGCTGGCGGCGTCGAGGATTCCGTTCAGAAAGCCGGGCGCTTCTTCCGAGGAAAACTTCTTCGCGAGTTCCAGGGCTTCGTCGATGACGACTTTTACTGGAGCGGTGCCGAATCGAAGCTCAAAAATCGAGAGACGCAGAATGTTGCGATCGACAGCGGCAAGCCGCTCGAAGCGCCAGTTCTGCGAAAGGCTCGAAACCAGACTGTCAGCGGCGTCCGCTTCGGCGACGGCACCTTCGAAGAGCTGATCGGCAAATTCGCGCGTATTGGCAGCCGCACGCGCGGATTTCCAAAAATGCTGCTTCACTTGCGCGGGTTTCTTGCGCGTCATGTCCCATTCGAACAGCATCTGCAATGCGAATTCGCGTGATTTATGGCGGAGGGTCATCTAGTGGCTAACCGCGCCGCGCGCGTCGATTACCGGAAGTGGGATTTGCGACGGCAGAGAGGGCTGGCTTCGAAGCTTCCAATTTTTTTGAGATGTGGGCCATTTCGATTGCCGCGACGCCGGCTTCATAACCTTTGTTACCGCCCTTCAAGCCCGCGCGGTCGATCGCCTGCTCGAGCGTGTCGCAGGTGAGGACGCAAAAAATCATGGGAATTCCCGTGTCCATTTGCGCGAGCTGAATTCCGCGCGAAGTTTCGGCTGCGACGTGGTCATAATGCGAGGTTTCGCCGCGCAAAATGCAGCCGACGCAAACGATAGAGTCGATGCGTCCAGTGGCTGCGAGCTTCTTCGCGGTGATGGGAAGTTCAAAGGAGCCGGGAACGCGGATCACCTGAATTTGGTCTTCCGTCGCGCCGGCGCGAGCGAGTGCGTCCAAAACGCCCGTGAGCAACCGGTCCGTGATGAAGCGATTGAAATCGCTCACCACGACGCCGAAGCGCAGGCCTTCGGTTTTCCATTCGCCGCGCAGCTCGCGCGGTTTTAGACTCCGGTCCCTCGACTCTTCCGCCACTCAATCCCCCAGGTTTTCGATTCTTGTGTCAGCCGGTCAGCGATTCGCGAAAAGAGAATTGTACCCGATTTCAAGCGATGACGGCTCTTGAAGCCGGGCGATCAGGGCGTCGCCAAGGCCAATAACTGGCCGCTCGATTGACGCAGTTCCTCGAGACCATATTCCGCGCGGTTGATCCACTCCGTCACGCGGTCTTCGGTCTCGTCCGAGGGGCGCGAAGAAGCTTCGGCGACAATGGCGCTGATCGTCAAGTCTTTTCCGTCCCACGAGGGACGCACGGTAGAGGCGGCCTTCTTCAGCTTTTCGGCGAGAATCTTCGCGTTGTCCGCGGAGGTGTCCGGCAAGATGAAGGCCAACGACCAAGCTGTGTATTTCACCGCAATGTCGGTCTGTCGGATCGTGGAGGAAACCGTCCTGGCCAACTGCTCCATATAGCGATCGACCGCCTGATCGCCGTGTTGGCGAAGAATCTCATTGCCGTGATCCAGGTGCAAGATGATCAAGGACAGGCGGGTATTCTGGGCGCGCGAGCGGTTGGCTTCGACTAGAAGGCAGTCCAGATAAGCGCCGCGGCTGAGCAGGCCCGTCTTTTCATCCGCTACGGCCAGCGAACGCACGAGCGAGCGCAGGCGCGTGTGGTTGACGGAAAGGACGAGTTGATCGCCGACGGCCTGCAAAAAGAAGCTATCGTTTGGCTTCCATTTTCTCGCGCCCGAATCGCCCACAATCAGAGTGCCAGCAACAGCTTGCGTTTCTTTGTCGGTAAGCGCGACGCCCAACGCCGACTCAAGACCAAGATCTTTTAAGGCGGGCGCGGTTGCGCTGTGCAGTTCCACGCCGCCGAGTGGATCCGCAGGCGCACTGTTTACAAGATGCATCAGCGCGGGGACATGCGCTACGGAAGCAGGAGAAATTCCCGGGGCGCAATATTCGGCCGTTAGATGGCCGCCGTCGAGCGATCCGCCGACGGAGACAAGGCATCGCGCGGCGTTGAGATGTTTTCCGATTTGCGCCGCCGTTGTCGCCAGCACCTCTCGCGGCGTGGACTGGCGGTACATCAGGCGATTGATTTCGGCGATGGCCGCGAGGTCGCGATGGGTATCGGCGGGGGCCGGGCTTACGGGCGCGGGTTCCGGCGCGGAAGGAGCGGGAGCAACAGCCATGGGCGGAGGAGAGGCCGGCTTGGCTGCGGCTTGGGTTCCATTCGCCGATGCGGGTTTCGCCGAGCCGCTGGGCCACCAATTGGCGCGGTCGTAAAGAGCGCGCAAACGTTCGTTCTTTTCCTCTTCGCCGGGGAAAAGTTGCGCGATGCGCTCGAGGCGTTCGACTGCCTTGGATTGCAATGAATACTGGAGAAAAATTTCGACCTGGACGATCAAGTCTTCCAGGGCCTGCTGGGCGCGAGACTCCTCTGTGACCGGCGCTGCCGCACTTCCACTCGTTCCTGCGCTGGCGAACCCTTCGGTTCGCGAAGAGACCGTTGCGGCCTTTGCAGCTCGCGCCAGGACATTTTGCAAAAAGGCTGGATCCACCTTGCCTTCGAGCTGCGCGATTCGCTCCTGATTGCGATAGTCGTATGGATCGATATCGACGAGCCTATCGAGTGCATCGCATGCCTCGCGCATGCGTCCCGCGATCAGATAAAGATCGAAGAGCTTCATGAGCGCGTCGAAATATTTTGTCTCGCGGTTGAGTTCTTCATAGAGATGCGCCACAACTTCGGCTAGTCGTAAGCAAGCGGGATACGTTTCGGCCAGTTTATCGATGTGGGCGCAAAGTTCCAGTTCCTTGCGCAGGCTGCGCATCCAATCCTTGGTTTGCTCCACCAGCGCGATGGCTTTGTCTTCGTCGCGCTGTTTTAAATAGCTGGAGGCAACCTCGAAAAGCTTTCCGAAGTTTTCGGGCTTTTGCCTGTAATAATTTTGAAAACATTCGGCGGCGCGATCCAAATTAGCGGTGCGCAGCAAGCCTTCGCCAAAAAGGGCAAGAAACGCGGTGTCCTTCTCGTTGGGCGAGAAGGGATCGAGCAGCGCGACAGCGGCCTCGGCGTCGCCTTTGCGCAATCGAGCTTCGGCGAGCAGCAGCGCACCTGTGCGATCGGTCGGCGCGAGTTGGTGTGCGTGTTCAAAATGTTCTATCGCCTGGTCGAGAATTCCTTGCGCCTGCGTGAGTTGGCCCGCCCGAACGAAACTCCGAGCCGCCAAGTCCGAGTGCCTCAGCCTCTCGGCGAGTTCGCCTAAGGCGACGTGGCGCGCCGGATTTTCCGGATCGAGCAAAGCGATGCTCTCATAGCAGGCCAGCGCCTCTATATCCCGCTTTTGCTCGTGAAACACATTTGCAGCGGCTGAATATTGTTCAATCGCCTCGCTCGGGCGGTTCTGGCGCTGCAGGAGCGCCGCATAACGCATCACGCGGTCCGCGGGCTGAGGAAACTGCCGAAGGAATCGGGTATATATCGCTGTGGCCTTGGCCGCGTCGTTCACTTCGAGGAGCCGGTCAAATTGGAGGCCGTAATATGGAGCGGCAAGGCTGGGTTCGTTCAGGCGTGTGTAAATGTCCGCGAGAGCTTGCAGGGCCTCCTGATGGGAAGGAACTTCCTCGAGCACGCCCTGATAGTCGGCAACTGCGTCGCGCAGCTTGTTTTTTTCGAGACTGCGCCGGGCGCGTTCAAGACGCTTCTGGGTATCTGTAGCCATCCGAATTGGCCAGTCGGCGCCAGGTTGCCGGGTAAAAATGAGGCCTTCGCAGGCGCGCGGGGCTAAACCTCAATATATAACGGAGAGCAATCGCGGCGTTGGGCGAAATCCAAGGGATGTTCCGTTCGCGCAATGCGTTTTTCTGGGGGCCGACGGATGATGGCGCGGTTAAAAGGGAAGGCGGACGGAGAAAACGGGTTGACGCGCGGCGGAATGGAAGTGGGTAATGGCAAATTCGACGCCGGCATCGAGAGTTAGGGTGAAGCGGCCGTGGAGTGGGATATGTCCGGCGGAGACCCCAGGCGTGACATAGACCTGTTTCTTTCCATCGTTCGGACCCTGATTGTAGAAGTTGGAATTGACTTCGATTTCGGGCCAGAACCTTCCCAAGCGGCGATATTGCAACACATTGTTCAGAATGAGGCGTCTGCCAAGGAGCACCGTCTGGGCGCTGGGCAGATCGCAGCCGAGCGTCCCTTGAAACACGAAAGGGCCGATTCCCTTCCCCCCTGCGATCGTCGGCGTGATTACGGCGTGCGGGGAGCCGTTCTTGTGAGAGCCCGTCGGGAACGTTGTGCCGAGGAAGGCCGTCAATTCGTAGTCGCCCTCGCCTGCTTCCCCAGAGAAGATGCGGAATTTCGCTACGAAAGAAAAGTCACCGAAACCATCGGGTGAAGCCGAACGATTGTGAACAACATAGGGCGGCAGGTTGAAGTCGATTTCGACACGGTTGAAAGGAATCGTCGTCAAACCTTTGCTGCCGCCGTAGTTGTCGATGGTTGGGCCGGCGGGATTCATTTGCCAAGACATATCGTAACGGAGTTCCTGTTTAATGCGCGATGTGGATGTGATCACGGGACTGCTCCATTTGGGCTGTGCGTCCTCCACACGGCGAGCGCGTGCATCCCAGTTTGAGAAGAAGGCGGCCACGCCGTGCTGTTCAGTTTCCCCGCCCGATTGCGCGTGAGCAGGCGCGATGACAACGGCAATGAGGAGAAGGACACGGACGAGCGGCGCAAGGCGTCGGACAATCAACATGTTTTATGATGAGTACAGTAGCATAACCGAGACGATTCTAGGCGATTTACGAGGTTGAGAAAACCAGGCCACCGCGAATCAGGCTGCCGCGCGGGTCGCGTGATATCTTTGTAGCACACCTATGAGTTTTAAGGACAGAGTGCAGTGGCTCGCGCGGATGGCGCTGATTATCTTTGTGTTGGCGTCGGTGACCTTTCTGAGCGCGCTTATCGCAATACGGTATGCGATTCAGGGACGCGAAGTGGCGCTGCCTGATTTAGTCGGGAAATCACAACAAAAAGCGCAGCAACAGCTTGCGGCGATCGGCGTAGGGCTCAAGGTGGAGGATCGTGTCTATAGCAATCTTCCGGTAGATGCCGTGGTGAGGCAAAGCCCGCCGCCGAAGATGCGCGTAAAGGCGGGAGCGGACGAACACGTTGTGTTGAGCCTCGGGCCGCAGAAGGTGACGATTCCGCAGGTGGAAGGAATGAGCGAACGGCTCGCGCGGATCCAGCTTCTTCGGGACGGAATGCAGCTCGGCGAAGAATCGACCGTCTATTTGCCGGGGGCCACTGCGGACACCGTGCTCGAGCAAGATCCCGAACCGGGGACGGTGGACGCGACGAGTCCACATGAAAACATTCTCGTGGCGGCGGAAGCGCCGACCGCCGCTTACGTGATGCCGCAGCTTGACGGCGGCACGTTGACGGCAGCCGAAGCGAAGCTCGCGACGGCGGGGCTGAAGGTTTCAAAGATCACCCTGGAGCAGGCGCCAGGAGTGGAGCATGGCGTGGTACTCGATCAGGCGCCGACGCGAGGGACGCGCGTGGACGCGAGCGTTCAAATTGAGTTGCGCGTGGCGGAGTGAATCCCCGAGGCAGGAGCCTCGGGGCTGGAGTGCTCGAATTTTCGAGCATCGCAATTTCCGAGCTCAAATTTGGCTGAAAAGCGCTGTAGGGCCTGCAAAATCGGCCATTTCGTGTGCTAGACTGCCGCTTGAACCGAAAGAAAAAGCGCCCGACCAAAACGCGGCCGCTACGAAACCATGGCTTACGAACGTATTGAGATTGCGCCTTCGATTTTGGCGGCCGACTTTGCGCGGCTGGGAGAGCAGATCCGCGAAGCTGAGGCCGGCGGCGCAGATGTGATTCATTTCGACGTGATGGACGGCCATTTCGTGCCGAATATCTCTATTGGAATCCCCGTTTTGCAGTCGATCCGTAAGGCAACCCACCTGCCTCTGGACGTGCATCTCATGATCGAAAACCCGGAGCAGTACATCAACGCATTCGTACGCGCCGGTGCGAATCGTGTTTTGGTCCATCAGGAAGCGACACCGCACCTAGACCGGGCGCTAGAGATGGTCCGCGAGGCCGGAGCGGAGGCGGGTGCGGTGATTAATCCCGCTACTCCGGTGGCGATGCTGACCGACGTGCTAGAGAAGTTAGACACGGTGCTTGTAATGTCCGTCAATCCGGGATTCGGCGGCCAGAAGTTCATTCCGCGGGCAACGGAAAAAGTGGCGCAGTTGAACGAGCTTCGCGCCAAGCGGCGCGTGAGCTTCCGCATCGCGATGGATGGCGGCGTCGAATTGGGAAACATCTCGGAATTGGCGCGAGCCGGCGCGAATACGTTCATAGCTGGGACATCGATCTTCCACACGGCTGATCCGGCGAATGCAGTCCGCAAAATGCGTGCTGCGGCTATGGAAGCCACACGGCAAATGGTGTGAAACCAGGGTAGAGGGGCGTTCATGAAGGGCAATCGCTTTATCGTAACCACAGCAGCAATCCTCATCGCAGCGTTTTCAAGCGCAAGCGCTTTTGGCCAAGGCCGCGGCAAGGTCAAGGTCATCAAGCCGAAAGAAACGGCTAAACCGGCAGCGCAGCCTTCGTCAGAACCGGACAAGGTACTCTACGACCGTGCGATGGCGGACTTGAAAAAGAAACATTATGAAGAAGAGCGCCTCAGCCTCGAGGTTCTTATCAACACCTACCCAGATAGCGAATACCTCGATAAAGGGAAACTGGCGGTTGCGGATTCGTATTACGCAGAAGGCGGAGTCTCAAACCTGACGCAAGCCATCGGTGAATATAAGAGTTTTATTGTGTTCTTTCCGTTTGACGACAAGGCTCCTTATGCGCAGATGCAGATCGGCATGGCGCATTACAAGATGATGGAAAAATCCGACCGGGACAATTCCGAAGCGTTGAGCGCCGAAGCAGAATTGCAGACGTTCCTGCTGAAGTACCCGAATGACAAGCTAACTCCGTTTGCCGAGCAGAAGCTGCGCGATGTGCAGGAATTGCTCGCGGATGGCGAGTATAAGGTTGCGAGATTCTATTATCTGCGGCCTGACTATCAAGCGTCCGCGGCGCGGCTGGTCGAATTGACCGAGCGGTATCCGCTTTACAGCGAGAGTGACGAGGCGTTGTGGATGCTATCCAGCATTTACGAGAAGGCCAAAGTCGCAGAGGCGAAGAACGAAGATTTGAGAAACCATTACGCGGATCTCGAGGGCAAAGTTCTCGATCGTCTCGTTGCGGAATACCCGCTTTCACCTCGGGCCGCGGCGGCGAAGGAAGCATTGAAGGGCATGGGGATGGACGTGCCCGCCGCCGATCCGACGGCCGTAGCGCGAATGAAGAAGCAGGACGCATACGTCAAAGCGCATCATGAGTCCATGTTCAAAGCGCCGCTGGATATCATGAAGTCCGGGCCGGATTTTTCGATGGCGGCGCAATCAGGAATGCCGAATCTGACGCCGCCGGCAGACTCGATCTCGGCGAAGGATATTCTCAGCCCGTCGAATTCGGGGCCGTCGTTTAATCTGGCGGCAACTGCGGGTTCGAGTGCCGGCGGTACGGATCTGAGCGGGAGCCAACCGGTGACGGATGCGAACGACGCTGCTGCGGCTGCTAGTCCGGCGGCGAGTGATGCGAACGCGAGCGGCGATTTGTCTGCGCCTGTTACGTCCAGCACGGTCGCCGATCCCGGCGGCGCTGCTTCAAACAATAATCCTGCAGGCGAGGTTGACGCGCCGACGACGGCGGCGTCCGATGCCCCGTCCGCTCCGGCGACGACGGCGCCAGCGAACGCGGAGACGCCAAGCGCTTCGACAGCAGCCACACAGGGCGAAGAAAATCCGCAGCATGCTGCGAATACATCTCCGGACTCGTCGTCATCGTCAAAACCGAACAAGAACGAGTCGTCCAGCAAGAAAAAGAAGGGGTTGGGCAAGCTGAATCCCTTTTAGCGAGCTTCCGCGTAACATTTTGTGCGCACTCGATGCCGTGCCGGACCACTGGTTCTCGAGTGGCCGGCATAATCACAGCCAGGAGTGGGCTGTGCCACAACAACTGGCCGAAAGGACAGTTCCCACTCTAGAACCCCTGCTGACAATTCAAGCACCCTCGGTGATTGTGTTTGTTGACGCCCCATGCCTGTGATGCTGCAATAGCAGTATCAATACGGGGGCGGCGCGTTGCGCGCCTACTGAGGGTTCCTGTGCCGAAAATTCTGGTCGCCGACGACAACACAAATATTCAGAAGATGGTTTCGCTCGCGTTTGAAGAGCGCGGGATCGATGTAGTGTCTGTCGGGAACGGAGAAGCCGCTGTGCGGCGCATCCCGGACATGAACCCGGATCTGGTGCTGGCCGATATTTTCATGCCGGTGCGCAATGGGTATGAGGTTTGCGAATTTGTAAAGAAGGACGAGAGATTTTCGCACGTGCCGGTAATCCTGCTGGTGGGCGCATTCGATCCACTGGATGAGAAGGAAGCGCGGAGGGTAGGTGCAGACGGCGTGTTGAAGAAACCCTTTGTGCCGCCCGATCCGCTGATCGCGATGGTAATTTCGGCGCTGGAGAAGAATCCCAAGGTCGCGGCGGAGATGGCAAAAGCGCGCGAGACGCCTGCCCCTGAACCCGAGCCGATGCCTGCAATTCTGGAGGCGCCTGCACGAGCCGAGGTTAAGCCGCTACCAGAATTTCCCGAGCCGAGCCCGGAGGAAGCGGCGCTCGTTTATGGATTCGGTTCCGGGAAGCGCGGGAAAGAAAATGCTGCTGAACAGGATATGGCCCCGGTTTCGCCTGACGCTGACGAGGAAGAGGAAATAGAGGAAGATTTTGAAGCGACTGCTCCACCGCACAATTGGCGACGCAGCGCCATGGATTTTGAGGTTCCAGAGGAGACGTCAAAATCGCCATTTGCTCTGGACGATGAGTCTCCGGCGGCAATGTTCCCTTCGGAAAAGGATGTGCCACCGAAGCATGTACGCAAGGAACACAGGCCCATGGTGGATACGGAGGCCGCGACGCGGATCGCTTCGGTTCCTTCGTTTGTGCCACCACCCCCGCCGCCGCTTCCCGCTGCAAGACTCTCGGAACAACTCTCCGGGAAAGCTTCTGCGCCTAGCGTTCCGGCTTTAGCACAACCGCCTGCTTCTCCCATTGCGCCACCGAATGAACCTCACGACAGTTTCCTGACGGCGACGATGTTGGGAACGATGCCAGCTCCGTTTTCTACGGTGGCGGTCGGGCCGCTGCAGAGTACTCCGGGTTCGATTTCGCCCGTTTCGCCTGTACCGGATTGGAAGGCGCCAGAGTCCGAAGCTCCCGCTGCTTCGGAGCTTCAAAAAGCGACCGACAGCAGCGAAACCCGAATGGCGCGCGAGATAGCTCCCATTACGCCGGCCATAGATTTCGGAACGGCAACCAGCTTTGCGACGCAGGGCACGCACTGGATGGATGCCATGACGGCGGCGCTCAAGGACAACCATTCAGACGCCAGTGAGTCGGCCGATCCTGCGCCTGCCATTACGAGGGATCTCGACCCTCCAGTGCCAGCATCGATGCCTACTGCATTCGCACCAGTGCCAATGGCGACGGAAACTAAGTTGGCCGCCTTTTCGGAAGAACTGGCCGTAACTCCCGAGCCGATTCAGGCGGAGGATGAGGAATTTTTCGCCGATGAGAATGAAGGCGCCGCGGACTGGCTGCCCGTTGTTTCAGCAGAGACGAAAAAAGCGCCGTCGCCGATGGATGAGCCTGCACTTGAGACTTCCGCCCCCGTGCCCTTAGGCCATTTGGCGGCCGATCCTGAACTAGTTGCCGAGCCGGACGATTCGGGTCCGGTCAGCAAAGATCCAGCGCTGGTTGAGCCGCCGGCCGTCCACGTCACACCGGAGCCGCTTCTTGTGGATGAGGAGTCTGAGCCGGCATCTACGGGCTATGACAAGCACGAGGAAGAGACGACACCTGCGTTCGCTTTCAAAGTGCCTGAGGCATCGGCAGTCGAAAACGTAGGTGCCTCCGCTTCCGAAGAAACGGATGGCGATCGAATCCCGACGATGCCGCCGCCTAACCGCGAAATTCTGGCCGAGATTCCCTTCCTTTCGCCGCCCGCGGAGTTTCTCGCTCCCAAGGCGGAGGAGCTGGCGCCTGCAGAACACGACGTGGACGCCGTGGTGCAAAAAGTACTCGAGAAGCTTGAGCCGCACTTGCGCGACTTGCTATCGCAGGGTGTGAAGCCGCTGGTCGAAAACATCCTTCAAAACGAAACTGCGAAGAAGAGCCGCTAAAGGGTTGTTTACGACGGCGTTGACAATCGCAAAACCCATGGCCTCAGCGCCTGAAGCCGTATTCGTTTTGCGCCACTTACGGCGGGGCTGAAGCCGTGCCCTTCCGAAGGCCCAGGTCGCCCTCAACGCACGTTCCGTTTTGCGCTTCGCAAAAGGCCCTTTGCGTTCGTTTGTCTCGCCCCGTATATTTGTAAATTCACCTGTCTGCAAACCAAACATACATAGGAAAGCATGGCCGAGATACCCAAGGCATACGAGCCACAAGAGATCGAAGAGCGTTGGGCGAAAGCCTGGTTTGAAGAGAAGTTGTTTCGCGCGGAAAATTCCGCGGATGGACCGGCGTTTTCGATCGCTCTGCCGCCGCCCAATATCACCGGCTC
>DATEGW010000205.1:0-3772 GCA_035279845.1 Candidatus Acidiferrales bacterium
CATCATGATGAGGCCGCGCCGCGAGGCGTGATCCTTAGCGTGGGACTTGAGGTGAGTGGTCAAGTAACTGATGCGCTCGCTCAACAACGCGATTTGCACTTCCGGGGAACCCGTGTCCTTGGCATGCTGCCGGAACTGCTCGATGACGCCTATTTTGGCCTCGCTCAACTCAATGTCCTCCTGAATCGTCACACCCTGCTCTACGTTTGTCTCTTCCGTATTTCAAAATCGTAGCACAGAGGCAGGCGGGCGCAATAGAAGTATTTTTCAAGAAAGCCACGCCACGGCGGCTGGCAACCGCCGCGATTACCCAGCGGTTAACTACGGGACGAAGCTAATCCTTTGGCGAATTGACCAGCGACAGGAATTCGTCGCGCGTCTGTTTGTTCTCGCGGAAAACGCCGAGCATGGCGCTGGTGACCGCCGAGGACTGCTGCTTTTCTACGCCGCGCATGACCATGCAGAGATGTTTTGCCTCAATGATGACACCGACGCCTTCGGGAGAGATGCGCTGCTGAATGGCTCCGGCGATTTGGTTCGTCAGGCGCTCCTGAATTTGCAATCGGCGTGCGTACATATTCACAAGGCGCGCCACTTTGCTGAGGCCAATTACTTTCTTCGTGGGAATGTAGGCGACGTGGCATCTGCCAAAGAATGGAAGCAAGTGATGTTCGCAAAGGCTATAGACTTCGATGTCTTTGACGACGACCATTTGGTCGTAGCACACGCTGAACATGGCGCCGTTCAAGAGTTTTTCGGGATCCTGGCGGTAACCGCTGGTCAAATATCGCAGGGCTTTTTCGAAACGTTCAGGCGTGCGGCGGAGGCCTTCGCGATTGGGATCCTCTCCCAGCATGACGATCATGCGGCGCACCAAATCGGCGATTGTTTCAGCGTTTTCTGGCTTGGCGAGCTGGATGGTTTCCGTCTTTGTTGTTTCGTCCATGTGAACTCCTTCACGCGCGCTTATCAAGGCGCGGTGTATTCGAAGCTGTTCTTACCGGTCTCCTCGATTCGCACGCCCTCGACGCGAGCATGTGGAAAATCGGCGAGGCGCTGAAAAATCACGCGGCAGACATTCTCAGTCGTCGGCACGCATTCGCGAAATTCAGGAATCTGCTCGTTCATGTAGGCATGGTCGAAAGCATCGAGAACTCTCTGCTGAACGAAGCTATCGAGATCCGCGAGATTCGCGATCATGCCCGTGGCTGGCTCAACCGTGCCCGTGACAGCTATCTCCAGCGCGTAATTGTGGCCGTGGCTGTATGGGTTCGCGCACTTGCCGAAGATGCGCTTATTATGTTCGGCGCTCCATTCAGCGCGAAACAAGCGATGCGAAGCCGGAAAAGAATAGCGGCGCCAGAGAGAGAGCTTCATCGCGCGACCTTCTTGCCAGCGTTCGTTGCATCGGCTGTGCAATCGACGAATAGATCAGGCGACTCATACAAACGAATACGGTCCAGGCGTCCCTGATGGATTTTCGGTTCGAGAATGCGCCAGAGCACGGCGGCAATTTCTTCGCAAGTGGGAACTTTGCCGGCGAGTTCAGGAACTTCATAATTCAGATGACGATGGTCCATGCGCTGCGTCACTTCGCGGTCGAGAATTTCCTTCAGCTCTCTCAAGTCGAGAACCATGCCGGTTTTCGGATCAGGCTCTCCGGCGACGGTGACTTCCAAAACGTAATTGTGCCCGTGGCCTTTCGGATTATTGCATTTGCCGAAGACGCGCCGATTTTCGTCCGCGGACAAATCCGGATTGTGATAAAAGTGCGCCGCGGAAAATTCGAGTTTTCGAGTTACGCGGATCATGGCGTTTTTACGGGATACTCCCGGCCTTTCCACAGGACTTTGCCGCGCCAGTATTTCCAGCCGGATGCGGCGACGACGGCGGCGTAGAGGCAGACTCCAGGTACATAATATATGATGAATCGCGCGGAATAACGATTCTGGCGCAACTGTCGCGCATACGCGATGTGGCACGCGGCGAGCCATGCGATTCCCAACGCGTCGAGCAAGAGACAAGCACGTCCCCGCACAATAATTCCCGCGGCGAAACAAATTATCGCGGGCCATGGGAATGCGAGCAAGACTTCGCGGAGCACGCCGCGGCGCGTGCCGCCGAGAAGAAGGTAGAGATTTTTCGTCCAACCCTGCCACATGGCCGCGAAACTTCGGTACATGCGCGTTCGGACAATTCCCTGCCCTGACGCAAAATGCAAACGGAAGCCCGCGTGTTTCACGAGGCGCGCAAGTGCGACGTCTTCGAGAACGGCATTGGCTACGGCGCGATGGCCGTCGATTTTTTCGTACGCATCGCGGCGGATCAGCAGGAACTGGCCGTTCGCGGCGGCGTCGGGCAGCGCGGCATCGTTCACGCGCGCGAAATCAAATTTCGACGCGAGACGGCAAAAGATAAAAGGTATCAACGCACGCTCGGCAAAGGATTGCGTGATCTGTTCCGGCGAGTAGGAAACGAGGGCTGCACCGAAGGCGCGCGCATCTTCCAGAGCGTGCCGCGCGGAACCGGACAGATGGACCGTGTCGGCATCCGTAAAAAGCAGCCATTCGCCGTTTGACGCTTGCGCGCCCAGCCATGCGGCGTGGTTTTTGCCGGTCCAGCCTGCGGGCAGCACGGTTGAGTCGAGAATTTTCAGCGTGTCGATCGTTTTTGAAAGGCGCGCGAGAATTTCGCCAGTGCGGTCGGTGGATTGATCGTTGACGGCAATCATTTCGGCGATTTCCGGCTGCACGGCAAGACTCGCCACGGATGCTTCGATATTGTCTTCCTCATTGCGCGCGGGAATGATGGCTGAAATTTGAGGCATGGCAGGATTCGCGGAAGAGATTGCGAATCGGATGGCCGAGAATGCATGAAAAATATATCATAGGCATGAGGGATTCCGGCGCGCGGGCCGGACTCCGAAGCCAAGAATGAAGAGAAAGATATTTACGGGAATTACGCTGGGGGCCGTCGCAGGCTTGCTGATTCTGTTCGCCACTCCCAGCTACAATCAGGGCGAGCCGAGCCCGGCGGGATCGACTGCGACGGTGTTCTCGTTCGAAGAGGGCGGGAAGCCGATGCAGCTTTCCGACTTGCGCGGAAAAGTGGTGGTGCTGAATTTCTGGGCGACGTGGTGCCCGCCGTGCGTTGAAGAAACACCGTCGCTGATCGCTCTGCAACGCGAAATCGCACCGAAAGGCGGCGTGGTGCTGGGAATCAGCGTGGACGAAGACGCGCAAGCGTATGCGCAGTTCGTGCAAGCGAACGGCATCGACTTTCCCACGTACCGCGATCCTACAAAGAAAATTCCTGAGTCCTATGGAACGTCGATGTATCCGGATACGTACATTATCGATCGCCAGGGCAAAATCGCGCGCAAGCTGGTGGGAGCGCAGGACTGGACGAGTCCGGAAATGACCGCGTACTTTAATTCCCTGCTGAGCAAAAATTAAGCCGCGCGTTGGATAAGGCCGCAGCAAAGGCTGCCATTCCGCTATTTCACACCGTGCATACAGTCTGTGTGTCGAGCAGTATGTGTTCGTATTTGACATAGGGGGAGGGGGTATGCGATGATCAAGCATGCCGAGGAAGGCAATGAAACATCGCAATGGCAAGTCGAGTGCGGCGACGGCGCGCGGGCGGAAGGCGACCGGCGTGGACTCTGATATCAAGAGTTCGAACCTAAAGCGTTTGCGGCGCATCGAAGGGCAAGTGCGCGGGCTTGAAAAGATGGTCGAAGCGGATCGCTACTGCCCGGATATTCTTGTGC
>DATEGW010000206.1:0-4221 GCA_035279845.1 Candidatus Acidiferrales bacterium
CATCATGATGAGGCCGCGCCGCGAGGCGTGATCCTTAGCGTGGGACTTGAGGTGAGTGGTCAAGTAACTGATGCGCTCGCTCAACAACGCGATTTGCACTTCCGGGGAACCCGTGTCCTTGGCATGCTGCCGGAACTGCTCAATGACGCCTATTTTGGCCTCGCTCAACTCGATGTCCTCCTGAATCGTCACACCCTGCTCTACGTTTGTCTCTTCCGTATGTCAAAATCGTAGCACAGAGACAGGCGGGCGCAATAGAAGTATTTTTTCTTGAAACAGGCGTTCCAGAAGCGTGCTGAATTCTTCGCCGCCGCCCTTACTTAAGACGAATGTTGGCTCGTCCCACGCGCGGCTCGGGAAATTTGTGAGCCATGTGTGCGGCGGACGGATGGTTCACTTTCGACCGCCGGCCCTCGCTCTCCAAACGAGCGTGCGCTTCCGGCCACGTCGGCAAGTCGTTGCTTTCCTGAGTCCAATGCGCAACGGCTGCTTCGTCACACCAATGTAACAGTTTGCGCATTGCCTCGCGATGCGCGCCCGCGAGCATAAATTTCTTCATTGCGCCGTCGGTCGTCCAGATCGTTGCGGTCCAAAACGTTCTGTTGCGGTCATTCAATACTTGAGTCGCCAGATTGCCCTCAGCTTTCGCAGCCTCCCGGCCTGACCGGAACGCGTACAACATAAACATCGGCAGGTAGCGCCACGAGCGCAGGCGAAGGCGCGTGATGGAAACGAAAGACATGGCGTTTTCCTGTTGAAGCGGCGGTAGCTCCGAAAAAAAATGTTTCAGCCGCGGCTGCCGCGCACGAGCGCAAGGAATTCGTCGCGCGTCTGTTTGTTTTCGCGGAAAACGCCGAGCATGGCGCTTGTGACCGCCGCTGACTGCTGCTTTTCAACGCCGCGCATGACCATGCAGAGATGTTTAGCCTCAATGATTACGCCGACACCCTCAGGACTGATGCGCTGCTGGATCGCTTCTGCAATTTGGTTCGTCAGGCGCTCCTGGATTTGCAACCGTCGCGCGTACATATTCACAAGGCGCGCCACCTTGCTGAGGCCAATGACTTTTTTCGTGGGGATATAAGCGACATGGCAGCGGCCGAAGAACGGGAGCAGGTGATGTTCGCAGAGGCTGTAGACTTCGATGTCTTTGACGACGACCATTTCGTCGTAGCACACGCTGAACATGGCGCCGTTCAGAAGCTTCTCGGGATCCTGGCGGTAACCGCTGGTCAAGTATCGCAGGGCTTTTTCGAAACGTTCAGGCGTGCGGCGAAGGCCTTCGCGATTAGGATCCTCTCCCAGCATGACGATCATGCGGCGCACCAAATCGGCGATTGTTTCAGCGTTTTCTGGCTTGGCGAGTTGGATGGTTTCCGTCTTTGTTGTTTCGTCCATGTGAACTCCTTCACGCGCGCTTATCAAGGCGCGGTGTATTCGAAGCTGTTCTTACCGGTCTCCTCGATTCGCACGCCCTCGACGCGAGCATGGGGAAAATCGGCGAGGCGCTGAAAAATCACGCGGCAGACATTCTCAGTCGTCGGCACGCATTCGCGAAATTCAGGAATCTGCTCGTTCATGTAGGCATGGTCGAAAGCATCGAGAACTCTCTGCTGAACGAAGCCATCGAGATCCGCGAGATTCGCGATCATGCCCGTGGCCGGCTCAACCGGGCCCGTGACAGCGATCTCCAGCGCGTAATTGTGGCCGTGGCTATATGGATTCGCGCACTTGCCGAAGATGCGCTCATTCTGTTCGCCGCTCCATTCGGCGCGAAACAGGCGATGCGAAGCGGGAAAGGAATACCGGCGCCAGAGAGAGAGCTTCATCGCGCGACCCTGTCGCCAGCGTTCGTTGCATCGGCTGTGCAATCGACGAATAGATCAGGCGACTCATACAAACGAATGCGGTCCAGGCGGCCCTGATGAATTTTCGGTTCGAGAATGCGCCAGAGCACGGCGGCAATTTCTTCGCAAGTGGGAATTTTGCCGGCGAGTTCAGGAACTTCATAATTGAGATGACGATGGTCCATGCGCTGAGTCACTTCGCGGTCGAGAATTTCCTTCAGCTCTCTCAAGTCGAGAACCATGCCGGTTTTCGGATCCGGCTCTCCGGCGACGGTGACTTCCAAAACGTAATTGTGCCCGTGGCCTTTCGGATTATTGCATTTACCGAAGACGCGCCGATTTTCGTCCGCAGACAAATCCGGATTGTGATAAAAGTGCGCGGCGGAAAATTCGAGTTTTCGAGTAACGCGGATCATGGCGTTTTTACGGGATACTCCCGGCCTTTCCACAGGACTTTGCCGCGCCAGTATTTCCAGCCGGATGCGGCGACGACGGCGGCGTAGAGGCAGACTCCAGGTACATAATATATGATGAATCGTGCGGAATAACGATTCTGGCGCAACTGTCGCGCATACGCGATGTGGCGCGCGGCGAGCCATGCGATTCCCAACGCGTCGAGCAAGAGACCTGCACGTCCCCGCACAATCATTCCCGCGGCGAAACAAATGATCGCGGGCGATGGGAATGCGAGCAAAACTTCCCGTATCGCGCCACGCCCCCGCGTGCCCCCGAGAAGAAGATAGAGATTTTTCGTCCAACCCTGCCACATGGCCGCGAAACTTCGGTACATGCGCGTTCGGGCAATTCCCTGCCCTGAGGCAAAGTGCAAACGGAAGCCCGCGTGTTTCACGAGGCGCGCGAGTGCGACGTCTTCGAGAACGGTATCGGCCACGGCGCGATGGCCGCCGATTTTTTCGTACGCGTCGCGGCGGATCAGCAGGAACTGGCCGTTCGCGGCAGCGTCTGGCAGCGCGGCATCGTTCACGCGCGCGAAATCAAATTTCGAAGCGAGACGGCAATAAATAAAAGGTATCAACGCACGCTCGGCAAAGGACTGCGTGACTTGTTCCGGCGAGTAGGAAACGAGGGCTGCGTTGAAGGCGCGCGCATCTTCCAGAGCGTGCCGCGCGGAACCGGACAGATGCACCGTGTCGGCATCCGTAAAAAGCAGCCATTCGCAGTTTGACGCTTGCGCGCCCAACCATGCGGCGTGGTTTTTGCCGATCCAGCCTGCGGGCAGCGTGGTTGAGTCGAGAATTTTCAGCTTGTCGGTCGTTTTCGACAGGCGCGCGAGAATTTCGCCAGTGCGATCGCTGGATTGATCGTTGACGGCGATCATTTCGGCGATTTCCGGCTGCGCGGCAAGGCTCGCCACGGATGCTTCGATGTTGTCTTCTTCATTGCGCGCGG
The DNA here is from genome assembly GCA_035279845.1 of Candidatus Acidiferrales bacterium. Taxonomy (GTDB): domain Bacteria; phylum Acidobacteriota; class Terriglobia; order Acidiferrales; family UBA7541; genus Palsa-295. The sequence continues at coordinate 3,258 of DATEGW010000206.1, forward strand.
GAATGATGGCTGAAATTTGAGGCATGGCAGGATTCGCGGAAGAGATCGCGAATCGAATGGCCGAGAATCCATGAAAAATATATCATAGGCATGAGGGATTCGGGCGCGCGGGCCGGAGTCCGAAGACACGAATGAAGAGAAAGATATTTACGGGAATTACGCTGGGAGCCGTCGCAGGCTTGCTGATTCTGTTCGCCAGCCCCAGCTACAATCAGGGCGAGCCGAGCCCGGCGGGATCGACTGCGAAGGTGTTCTCGTTCGAAGAGGGCGGGAAGCCGATGCAGCTTTCCGACTTGCGCGGAAAAGTGGTGGTGCTGAATTTCTGGGCGACGTGGTGTCCGCCGTGCGTTGAAGAAACGCCGTCGCTGATCGCGCTGCAACGCGAAATCGCGCCGAAAGGCGGCGTGGTGCTGGGAATCAGCGTGGACGAAGACGCGCAAGCGTATGCGCAGTTCGTGCAAGCGAACGGCATCGACTTTCCTACCTACCGCGATCCTACAAAGAAAATTCCTGAGTCGTATGGAACGTCGATGTATCCGGACACATACATTATCGATCGCCAGGGCAAAATCGCGCGCAAGCTGGTGGGGGCGCAGGACTGGACGAGTCCGGAGATGACCGCGTACTTTAATTCCCTGCTGAGCAAGAATTAAGCCGCGCGTTGGATAACGCCGCAGCAAAGAGTGTCACTCCCGTCCTGCAGTTGCATGCTGTCATTGTGTCTTGCGGTATGTGTTCGTATTTGACATAGAGGGAGGGGGTATGCGATGATCAGGCATGCCGAGGAAAGCAATGAAACATCGCAATGGGAAGTCGAGTGCGGCGGCGCGCGGGCGGAAGGCGACCGGCGTGGACTCTGATATCAAGAGTTCGAACCTAAAGCGTTTGCGGCGCATCGAAGGGCAAGTGCGCGGGCTTGAAAAGATGGTCGAAGCGGATCGCTACTGCCCGGATATTCTTGTGC
>DATEGW010000207.1:0-25920 GCA_035279845.1 Candidatus Acidiferrales bacterium
GGCCGCCCGACCGTGGTTCGCCGCGTGACGGCCTATTTCGAGCGAAGCTTTCCGCGCGCTGCAGTCCGCGTCGTCACCGACCTGGAGATCGCGCTCGAAGCCGCCTTTGACGACGGCGAAGGCATTTTGCTGCTAGCAGGCACCGGCTCCGCCGCGTTTGGCCGCGACGCAAATGGCCGCATAGCTCGCGCCGGAGGCCGGGGACCGTGGTGTAGCGACGAGGGCAGCGCCTTCGATATCGGCCGCGAAGCAGTACGGGCTATTTCGCTCGCCGATGAGCATCGCGGTCCGGAAACCGCGCTCACCCAAAAAATTATTTCGCCGCATCATTGGCGCGATTGGACCATTCTGCTCGAAGCCATCGCAAAGAATGCCGACGACGTGTTTCCCAAGATTTTCCGATTCGTGGCGCAACTGGCCGACAGCGGTGACACGGTGTCCCAGCGAATCCTAACCGGTGCGGCCACTTCGCTGGCCAGCTTGGCGCACGCCGTCGCAAAAGAATTGGGTTGGAATAACAGGGCGTTTGACATTGCCAAGTCAGGTGGCGTCTACGACCACTCGACGTTTTTTGACGCGGCGCTCGATACGGCAGTGGCGAAGCTCATGCCGCAGGCGCGCTTAATTGCGGTGAATATGTCACCGGCCGAAGCTGCTGTCCGCATGGCTGTGCGCGAAGTGCGTGCAAAAGGAAATGCTGCCTGAAAATGCTGATGTCTGAAGGCGAACAACGCGTCGAGTATGCCCGCGCTGCGTCGGCGGACGAGATCAATTCACTTCTTTATGAAGCCGACGACAAAATCCTGTTGGCCCTGCTCGAAAATCCCAATTTTCAGGAAAAGCACGCGGAACTTCTAGCTGCGAGAGCGGATGTCTCTACTGCTGTTTTGACGGCTCTGGCCGAATCGAAAACAGGGAAGTGGATGGCCTGCGCGAGCGTTCGATTGCTGCTTGCGCAACATCCGCATTCACCCCGACGTCTTGCTATGGCGGCGGTTCGACATCTGTTCCTTTTTGATTTAGTGCGGCTCTGTCTTTTGCCTTCCGCGCCGGCCGACATTCGACGCCTTGCCGAGGAGACAATTCTTGCGCGCGTGCCACACCTTCCGCTTGGCGAAAAATTGACGCTGGCACGGCGCGGGCCCGCCCGCGTAGCGGCAGCCATTTTGGCTGAAGGGTACCCGCAATCGATGAAACTGGCGCTCGCGAACAGTTTTCTCACCGAAAGCCAAGTGCTGAAGACGCTGGCGAAAGACGGCGTGAATGAACGAGTCGTCGCGGCGATTGCGACACATTCACGGTGGTCTTGCTTGTACAATGTTCGCGTAGCGGTCATGCGCAATCCGTTTGTTCCCGCAGAGTGCGTGGAGAAATTTGTAAACGATCTTACGATGCGCGATTTAACGAATATTGCGAAATTGGCTGAGATTTCGGCGAATGTACGCGGTGTGATCGTGCGCGAGCTCGAACGACGGAAAGTCGACACGCTAAAAAAAAGCTCCAGCGCGAACATGCCAGGGAGTGGCTTGAGAGAGTAAGCGAATAAAACATGCCAAAAAAATCCAATCCAATGCGGTGGATCATCCCTGTTGGCGCTGTCGCGTTCTTTGTCGTTCTAGTTTATCTTTCGATGCGCCAGACGCAGGTGGAATACGAAGTATGCATGGCTTTCAAGGGCGGAACTCATTGCGCTACGGCTTCGGGTGCCGATTACAACGAAGCCGTCCGCAGTGCGCAGGAGATCGATTGCCAGATGCTCGCCAGTGGCCGCAGTGAGACGATGGTCTGCCTCGCCACGCAGCCAAGCAGCATCCGCCAGATGCAGAAGTGAGGCTTCCGCCAGGCTTTCATCGGACTCTTCTACACAAACAAAACTGACCATTTCGCGATTGTCGGTGTCTAATAGTCTTGCGGTTCGGAGCGCTTGGGGAGCCGAATGACGCGTTGCTTGAATTGCGGGGCTGAGAGAGAAACGGAAGTCTGCGAAGCGTGCGGTCTTGAGCCCTCCGCTGCGGAGCTGATATTTCGCAAGAAGCTCTTAAATCGCACGGGACTGTTCTTGCTCGGCGCTATCGCGTTCGTCTCCTTCAGCAACCAATACCCGCCTCTGGAAATCGACCGCATTCTTATCTTTATCGGGGTGCTGTTTTTTCTGACGCTGAGCGTTGCCATTTGGCTCGAGCGCAAGGCGCTGAAGCATGCGGAGTTGGAGGCGCTGAAACGCGTCTATTACGGACTGATCCCCATCCCATGGCTGCTCGCGGGCTTGCTGCTTTTCAACGGCGCGTTTGATCGGGCTCCGTTTACTGAAATCGAAACGCATGTCGTCGGGAAATTCGCCATGCCCGGACCTGTGCCGAATCGGCGGCTGATTGTGCGCTCTTGGCGCGAGGGCGGCGAGTTTGAACGGATTGCGGTCGACCGGATCGATTTCAACCAGTTTTCCGACGGCGACACTATCGAGATCAAAGTGAAAGACGGTCTCGTGGGCATTCCGTGGGTCGCCGGCGTGGTCCATCAGTAAGTTCACTTTCCTTCTTTGACGTGCTTCCTGCATCGATTTCAATTCCGCCTATTTATTTTCCGTCCACTGAGAATGCCAGCAGGGCGTTTCCTGGTGCGCCCCCAAACTGGGCATATCCCGAAGTCACGAACAGCATTCCACCCGCAATCACCGGTCCCGCGGCATCGAGCGAACCGCCATGTGCGAGTGCACCGGTGACGGTTGTATAGTCGCGCGCGGTGTCAATGTCCCAGAGAATCTCGCCTGTGGAGGCTGAGTAAGCACGCAAATGCCCGTCGAGCGATCCGGAGAAAACGACACCGGGAATCACCGTGACAGCTTGCGATTGCGCGGGACTACACTCGGGCGTATCTCCGCAGGTTAAGACAGGCTTCGCGCTCCACGCCGTTTGGCCGTCGGTAAGACGCAATGCAAAGAGGCCGCCACCCTTAGTCGGATTGAGCAAAAGTCTGTAGCCCTGTTTTGAGGATTTGTCGGCAACGATGCCTTTAAACTTGAGATCCGAAAGCGCCACGTAGATGTTTTGGCCGTCTGCGGCAGAGCCCCATTCCGAACCTCCAAGAGCGCCGCCTTGACCTAAATGCTTCTGCCAAAGTAACTCTCCCTTTTTGTCTGGATTGAGGGCATAAACATCGCTTGATTTTTGCGCGATCACGAGTTCGCGCCGATCGCTCGAGAGCGAAACGAGGATCGGGGGCTGTCCGAAATCAAAATCGTGCCCTGCGGGTTCAGGGCAATTGGGGCTGCCGGGAATCCCGCACGCATTGTTGTACGCGTCGCCAGGCGTGACTTGGCGAGTCCACAAGATTTGCCCTGTTCCAGCGTCCAAAGCCATCACTGCATCGCTGGTGTTGGTAGTGGGCTTGGAATAGTTGTCGCCAGTAGCGATATAGATCGCGTTCAACTTGTCATCGAACGTCGGCGTGGACCAGACGGCGGCTCCCGAAGGTCCGCGCATCTGCGCCCCCGCTTTATTCTTTTCGGTCGGCTGCGGCGACTGTGTGATCGTGTAGGTTTTCCATATTTGCTTGCCTGTCGCGGCGTTGAGCGCGACCACACTTCCTCGGAAGCCGCAGCATTGATACGTCGGCTGCGGCGGAAGGACCTCCTCAAAAGAAGAGATCGGCACATACAGCACACCATCATGCAAGAGTGGCGCGGCTGTGATCATCGCTGCGAAATAATCATCGACGGGAACTTTCCATAAAAGTGTTCCGGTACCGGCATCCAGGGCATATGCGTTTGCACCGCTGCCAAAATAGATCGCCTCCTGATTTCCATGGCCTGTCTTTCCTACGGTGACGGGCGAGCGCACGCCTCCATCAATTTTCGTCGACCAGTGAATGCAGCCCGTGCTCGCGTCGAGTGAATAAACAGTGCCTCCGCCAGTTCCGAAAAAGAGGCGGCCATCTACGACGGTTGGCGGAGTACGCGCCTCCGTCTCGTCACCGAAAGAAAACGCCCATTTCAGTTTGAGTTTCGGAATGTCAGCGGCAGTCAGGCCAGCCGCGTGCGCCTTTTGAAAACGCGTGTTCGTGGCGTCCGGACTCCAACTCGTCCATGAGACGCCGGATGAAAAAGATTTCGGTGCTTTCGTGTTCGCCGGGCAGGCGCCCGAAGAGGGAATTGATGCAGCTTTCGCTGCCGGGTTCCCGAGATACGAGGAGACCGCCTTTCGTTCGTCGGGATTAAGCGTGTCGCCGATTGTCTTCATCGGGCCACGTTCGAGTGTGGAAAGGATTTGATCGATGCTCATCGTGCGCAGAGCACTCGCCGGAGGGACACGCCCCTGCGGCGCGTCATGGCACGATGCGCAATGCTGTTTGTAGACGGTCGCTCCCTCTTGCGCATGAGCGGGCAAAGCGAATGATGCGGCGAGCGCGAGTAGACATAGATATCGCAAAGTATTCTCCTTAGGGGCGGCTATTTCTTCATTCAGCGCGAGTTGCTGAGGGAGCCATCGAAAAGCAGAGGGAAGAACTGGCCGCCCATTTTAGTGCCGCGCGGGATCACAGGAACACCTGCGAGCAAAGGCTCGTCCGCGTTTGACATAACGCCGTCGCGAAACACATTGATGACGGTGGCGCGCCGGGGTTGGGGTGTGTCATTGGCGCCGGAGCCATGCATCGTTCGTGCGTGATGAAAAGAGCTCTCACCCTTCTTCAATTCAACCGGACGCGGATTGAATTTGTTCTTCAGTTCCGCTGGCAAGCTCGCGCGAACCCCGTCCATTTCGCCCGTGAGAACGGTTTTTGGCAGGTCGGGCCATTTGTGGCTTCCCGGAACGTAATTCAAGCAGCCGTTTGCAATCGTGGAATCATCGAGCCCGATCCAGCACGTGAGGTGAGCCAGAGGAGTAGTCCGGGTCCAATAGGAATAATCCTGATGCCAAGCGACAACTCCTCCATGCCGCGCGGGTTTGCAGAAAAGCTGATCGTGCCAGAAACGCACCGGCCCGGCCAAGAGCTGCGATGCCGGCACGAGAAACGCCGGATTCCAGAGCAGATCGTGGAAGCCGGACATCACGCGCCATGCGCCGAGTGCATGAAACACAACGCGTTTTGGATCGGTCGATTCGTTGGAATGGTATTCGTGAAAAAGCTCGCGTCCGGGATGCGTCGGATCCATCAGAATTGTGAGCTCTTTGCGCAGGGCTTCGATTTGCTCATCGTTTAGGATACGGATGCCCGGCAAGTATCCGTTTTCGTGGAAAAAGGCGACCTGTTCGTCGCTTAGGCGATATTGTTCCCAGTCTGCCGGGTTGCTAGGGCGCGGAAATAGTTTGCCAATCGGCTGGTCGTACTTGGAGAGGTCTTCCACACTCGCATCTTGCCAGAACGGCACCACAGGGTCTACCAGCGATGTCTGAGCGCTTTATGCCGTCGCGACTGGTTCGCGTTTAGCGTACTTTGTGGAGACGTAATCGTCGACGAGCTTTTGAAAAGCAACCGAAAGTTCGTCGTAGGTGCCTTCGAGCGTGGCGAATTTCTGGCCATCGATGTAAACGGGGCAGCGCGGCGTCTCGCCGGTACCGGGAAGGCTGATACCGATGTTCGCGGCCTTCGATTCGCCAGGGCCGTTAACGATGCAGCCCATCACGGCGAGCTTCAGTTCCTCGACGCCCTCAAAATCGCGTTTCCATTCGGGCATCTTGTCGCGAATGTATCCCTGAATACTTTCGGCAAGCTGTTGAAACGTGGTGCTCGTCGTGCGTCCGCAGCCGGGGCACGCGGTGACGCTCGGTGCGAACGCGCGCAGTCCCAGCGATTGCAGCAATTCGCACGCGGCGTAAACTTCTTCGCGGCGGTCGCCACCGGGGCGCGGTGTGAGCGAGACGCGGACCGTATCGCCGATACCTTCCGCGAGCAAGGTTCCCATCGACGCCGCCGACCAGACGAGGCCCTTTGCGCCCATCCCCGCTTCCGTCAATCCGAGATGCAAAGGTTGTTCGGTCTTGCGCGCCAACTCGCGATAAATCTCAAGCAGGTCGAGCGGTCGTGAAACTTTGCACGAAATAATAATCTGATCGTTACGCAGACCGCATTCCAACGCCAGTTCGGTCGATTCGATTGCCGAAAGCACCATGCACTCATTCACAATTTCTTCAGACGTCTTCCCAAAATCGTGATCCGTATTCTCCTGCATCTTGCGCATCACGAGCTCTTGGTTGAGCGAGCCGCCATTGACGCCGATGCGCACAGGCTTGCCGTTGTCGCGCGCGACTTTACAGATCGTCGAAAACTGCTCATCGCGGCGCTGGCCGTGGCCTACATTGCCAGGGTTGATGCGGTATTTATCCAGCAAGCGCGCGCATTCAGGATATTTCGTGAGTAAGACGTGCCCGTTGTAATGGAAATCGCCGATGATGGGAACGTCGCAGCCGGCGCGGAGAAGCCGCTTCTTGATTTCAGGCACAGCAGCCGCGGCTTCAGGCACATTGACGGTGATACGAACCAACTCCGACCCGGCTTGCGCAAGTTCGAGACACTGCTGCGCCGTGCTCGCGGGATCGACGGTGTCGGTGTTCGTCATGGACTGAACGACGATAGGCGCGCCGCCACCCACTTGCACCTTGCCGACCTTCACGCCGTACGTCTTGTGCCGTTGGGGAATCATGCCGAGACTATTGTAGCCAATATTTGCAGCCTCTCGCTAGCAGCCGGAGACGGGCGCAGACCGTAACAGCGCGCCAGGGCACGACGCCGAGGAGTTGCGCTAAGCGCGACGCGCCGCGGCAGCCGCGACAGGCTTTGTCGCTCGTGGCGGAGGAACAATCGCGGCCATCTTGCGAATCATCGCCAGCACAAGCCGCTTGTCGTCGTCCGATAGCGACGTGGAGTAACGCTTTATGTCCGCAAGGAAGCGAATCTCTTCTTCGGAGAGTTCGCCGAGAACTTTGCGCGTCTCGCGATCCTGTGGTGTATCCGTGCCCGGAAAAAAATCCGCCAGATTAATCTCCATCGCTTCGGCGATCTTCGCTAGCGTCTCGAGGGAGGGAACTGTGTGGCCATTCTCGACGCGCGAGAGATAGCATCGCAGCAGACCTGTGCGCCGCTCGATGTCACCTTGTGAAAGGCCTCGATCGCCGCGGTAGGACTTGATCACTTCACCGATATTGACCTTGGGTTTCTCTTTTGGCATGTGGGGTACCTTTCGTGACAACGGGCGTTATCTTACGAGCCAACATCAAGGCGCGCAAGCACAATTTCGAGAAAAGTTTACTATCAGAGCACATCCGCGGACCGTCAGGCCTCGAGCGACCCACTAAGATCAGATCTCCGTATCGCAGGCTCCACGCAGAGACGCTGTTCCTTAGACTTGCCGAGCGGCTTGTTTGCATAAAGGGCGTCATCGGCGCGTTTCATAAAATTCCTCGGGCGTTTCGCCCGGAAGGTAAATCCATCTATCCGCAAGAGAAGCGGCAGGGCACGACCAGCGCCACTATTGCTTACGGTCTAGCTTACGCAAACGCTCTCGGAACAGATCCGGTTTGGTGGATATCGACTGCTCACACAAGACGACTTCATGTCGGTCATCGCGAATCCCGTTTCCCCTGAGTCGCTACCCTGAATCTTCAAAAGCTACCTGCGGGCCGCGTCCGTTTCCATAACTAGGTCGGCAGCAGTTTCGAGCTAGTAATTCCAAAAAACTACGGATGCTTTTCCCGTTTTGGGATTTCTCGACGTTTCAGTTCGCCGAATGCAATGTCGTTTCACTGAAATGGCCATAGGCGGTTTTTTTTGTTGCACTTATTTGCGGCTTTTGCCCCTGCTTCGCCCGGCGAGCGGTCCTATCAGTAGTTCCACGTATTTACTGAGCGGCTTCTATTCTGCTCTCGCCCCACGGGGCCATTTCCTCAGGGAGGGGGAACTAAATGAAATCGAAGAGTTTAGCTTATCTTGTAGCATTTGGACTCACAACGTTTGCGGTCCCAGTCACCCATGTTCAGCTCCGTGGGATGAGTCTTGGAACGAAAGCGGCTGATATGCCGTTGCCCGATCCACCGGGAGGTGGTGGATTCGTAGCCGATATGCCGTTGCCCGATCCACCGGGCGGTGGTGGATTCGTAGCCGATATGCCGTTGCCTGATCCACCGGGCGGCGGCGGTATTGCGTGAGCTGATTTTCCGGTCTCCGATAGGGAGAGTCATGCATCGCTGTCTCTCCCTATCGGCTTCTTCATGCTAGTATGGTGCCCATCCGGGGCTGATTCTAGGTGTTCACCAACAGCATCTCTCTTGCTGGGATTCTTTTTCAGATCCTGCTCCTGTTCCGCGGCTTAAAGTGCCGGATGATCAGGAGTTACCCTTATTTCTACGCGTATATCGCCACGAGTTTTGTCGTAACCATGATCAGCTATTTTGCCCTGCTTGAGTACCCCGCAAACTACGCCGCTGTCTTTTGGCCTTTTGAGTTCCTGAGTCTTTTCATCGGCTGTGGTCTGGTACTTGAGATATTTGGACATGTTCTTGATGCGTATCCGGGAGCCGATAAGGTCGCGAAAGCCCTGTGCGCGATTGTGTTCGCGATACTGTTTCTCGTCGGGTTCTTTTATCTCTTCGCCTCCTCATCTGGCTCGTTGACAAATTCAGAGGTGGAACTCGAGAGAAACGTTCGAGCCGCTCAGATTCTTTTTTTTCTGGGCATCGTCGGCACGATTTTTTATTACGGGATTGCTTTGGGTAGGAACATGCGCGGCATGATTTATGGCTATGGTGTCTATCTAGCCGCAAGCGTCGTGAGCCTGGCGTTGCGTCTCTATTACCATTCAAGAGTCGACATTCTACGCAGCTTTCGTCCGATCGCGTTTGACCTCTCGCTGCTGATATGGCTGATAGCATTGTGGTCTTACGAACCTAATCTGGCGCCGCCATGCGACCCACCCGAGAAACCTGATTATGAGGCTCTTGCCTCGCTTACGAAGGCGCAGATCGACGCGATGCGTTCGCATCTCGGGCGTCCGACGCGTGGCTGATCATGTCATCGCTATTGACGAATCCAAGGATCGCAGCCGAGTTTTTGGTTTGGTTCTTAGGTCTAGGGTTGCAGGTCGCCATTCTGTTCCGGGGAGTCGCGGCCGGTTTGTGGCGGCATTACGGCTTTTTTTATGCTCAAATTGCCTTCAGCTTCGCTTCAAGTGCCCCTGCTCTTTGGGTTTACCTGGTGCATCGCGCGGCCTTCAGCGCATATTATTGGGAAACGGAGTTTCTAACGGCCTTCGCCGCCTGTGGCATCTTGCTCGACATTTTGCGCCATGCCTTCGCGCTAACGGCAGCCACGCGGATCTTTGCCTCTGCGGCGCGATACACCGTTTACGCTGCTGTGGGTCTCTTCCTGGTGCTATATATCGTCGGCCACGGAGGGTACGCTCCGTTATCTCATCTGATCGTGCTGGAACGGGACTTTCGTTTTGTGCAAACGGCGCTTTTGTTGGGCGTGACCGCCGCTGTTTTCTATTTCGGAGTGCCTTTAGGCCGCAATCTCAGAGGGATGCTCGTCGGATATGGTCTTTACATCGCTTCAAACCTCGTAACTCTCAGTCTCGAATCTCGTTTTCCCGCCTCGTTCGATAAGGTGTGGAATTTCTTGCAACCCGCCATTTATTGTGCATCCACCGTCATGTATCTGGTTTATTTGTGGTCGTACTATCCGCCACCAAAGTTGGAAGGTGCGGCCGAGATTACAAAGCAGGCCGACGAGTTGCTGCATTCCGCGCCGGAGCGCCTTCGGCTACTAGAATGAGTAAGTGGACGGCTCGCTGCCGCACGCGCCGGTCGCGTTAGGAAGGGAACTGCTTTGTGCGGCAAGCAGATGATGTTTCAACCTGGGGCATTGTGCCGAGATGCAACTCTGATTAAGCGGGGAAGGCACTGCTGGGCGGCGGTCTTTCTCTAAGATTCTATTGACTTTAGATCCGGCAATTGGGAGACGCCCGTTAGATGGAGACCTGCTTGCTTGCTAACCCGAGAGACGAGCGATTTATTGAGTAGCACTGGGAAATTTCTATAAAATTTCGGTACCATAGACAGGCGGATCGTTAACTGATGCTTCAGTTACTCTTTTTCTTAGGTGTCGGCGCGCTGCTTTTTGTGCTCCTGGGTCTCCTGGCCAGGCGGGGCAGGGCGGAGGGAGGGGCTCGCGCCCTTATTGGCGCGCGTCAGGCACTTTATACGCTGCGGTCCGAGCTGCTACCTCAGGATCTGGTTTCTCGCATTTTTGCGCGCGAAGATTTGGAATTTGTACTTTCATTGCAGTCGCCTGCCGTGCAATCCACGTTTTTCAAACAGCGCAAGCGAGTCGCCTTACTCTGGGTTGAGCGCGTGCAAGGGCAAATTCGGCACTTGCGCCACCTCCACCTGGGTTCCGCTCGCTTTTATGCGCGCCTGGAATTCAAAACGGAGCTCTCGCTGGCGTGGAATTTCACGGTCTTGCTCGTTAGTTGCCGCGCTCTGAAATTCGCCATACTGGTAGGTGGACCATACGCCGCCCCAGTTATCGTTGGCACCGTGGCTGACGCCGCCACGAGGGTCTGCGAGATTTCGGCCCGGTCCCTGGCTTTTCTTTCGGGTGCCGGCTTAGACGGTCTCGGCGGCCCCACTGGCAGTTTGCCTCCATTTAGTGCATAGTTCGCATTGTTAGGGGAACCCAGCCAATGCCGACCCCAGGACTGCGAAGCGTCGAGGATGCAGTCAGCGACCTCCATCGCAGAACCCTTTCCACATTGGCCCGTCCGCTTGATCGTCTCATCTATTTGGCCTCAACCAGAGATTACAATAGCGGGATCTATTATCACGACGGGTTGGCCGTAACCTATGGACAAGACGTGACTTGCCAAGCCCTCGCCGAGTGCCATCGGGAAACGTTTCGCGAGCTGATTGGGACAAGCTTGCGCGACTTAGTAACGCAGATGGAAGACTACATGGCTTCTGTGCACCTGAGTGCGGACAAATTCATTGTTGCATGGAAGAAGCTGGAGCCTTACCGCGTGACCGTGCCTGTGGAAAGCGACCCTTTGGCCACGGAATTCCTGTTTGCGAACCTCAGGACCGCCTTGGCAATCGTGGAAATGCGTCAGGCTCATCCTCCGTCGTCACTGGCACAAGGCGCATCGCCAATCCCGTTACCTGCCCGATGATTTCCGCGTCATCAGGATAAGCAAACTGCCGAATGGAGCAGCCCGATAAGGGGTGTGGAATCAGTGTGATCTCGGAGTTCTTTACCTCGCACCAGGAACAGGCGTATGAATCGCGGAGCTCCACGAAATAAATCGGGCGATCGAATTCGGTGCGCCAGTCGTGCCCCTGCACGCGGACTGCTTCGCTATCGATTTGCACAAAGGAGCCAGGCCGGATCAGGGGAGACATCGAGTAGTCGTCCTTTCCGATAAACCCGTACTGGCAGTTGCGGAAGTCAAGGCGCTGGATCAACGCGATGGGTACTTCGCCCCAGATTTCGACCATACGCGAAATCAGATTTGTTTTGTCGAGGCTAAAGCTCGGGTCGAACCGGACGGGGAAGGTGACCGCCTGCTCCGCGTCGGGCGTTTCGAACGCAGCTAGGTGCGTGTGCTGCAGAGGCAATTCGAAGCGGTGGCGCTGCGTCGCACCTAAGTCGACGCCATAAATCATCAACAGATCGCTGAACTTAATGCGGTAGATGACGCTCAAGCTGTAAAGCTTGAAAATGCTGGGGGCTGAGCCCTTGTTTTCGAGCTGTGTGAGCCATGCATTGGAGATGTAGAACTCCTCATTCTGGCAGTCGTCCGCGATTGCGCGGCTGTAGACTTCCACCTCGCGCGTCGTCACACCCAGTCGATTCCTCAATTCCCTTATTTGCTCGCCCGTTCTTGCTAGTTGGCCCATTTGATGTGTTCCGAAATGAAACAGCCCCGAAAACCTTAACCGCACCCCTCTTCTCAAATCAACTAGTTTCGATTAGCAGAGTGAGAGGTACGCTGAGGGGATTATACGCGCCCCTTTTCCAATCCCTAGGCGCTTGCTTCGTATACGAAGCAAGAAATCCGCATCTGGCGAATTGGGCTGTTCGAACTGCAAAATATCTCGCCCGCGCGTTGGGCGTCGAGTTTTCCCAGGACGGAACGCTAATCCCAGTTTGTTTCGCTTGCGTGCCGCGGCAGGCGGCCGTTCTGCGATTCCATCGCCTCGATTTCGGGATTCATTCGTCGGTGCCTTTTTCGCAGCAAGACCATTGCGAAAGCATGGTTCGCGTGTCCCGAGACGAGCATGATTAGCCTCATGGAGCACTTGTCGGTGAACAAATGAGCGAGCCTGCAAAGATTGGCGGCCCTTACGCTGAGAGGCGAACGGCTCCACGTTTTATGTTCACAGCCACGGCCGACATCATCGAGGCCGGAACGAGCACTCGCATCTCCGGGCGCGTTTCGGAAATCAGCAGATTCGGCTGCTACGTCGATATTCTGAATACTCTGCCGAAGGACACAGCTATTCGCGTTCGGATTTACAACGATGCCGGTTCGTTTGAATCGGCGGCCAAAATCATCTACGTCCAGGAAAACATGGGAATGGGCGTGGCATTCGTCGAACCCGCCAAAGATCAGCTACAGATACTTCACGGTTGGCTTTCCGAGCTGTCCGGCGGAGGTTAATCCGTTCGCTGCAACGATCGCTCCCGTTGCAGCGCTACCGCAGCGGAGAACGCTTTGGATCGAGCACTGCACGTTCGAGTTGTTCGATGTTCAGGCCGCTATGCCCGAGCTTTTTTCCGACTTCCGACGACGTATATTTCGCGATACAGAGCAGCACGCATTCGGCCGTCAAAACGGGAATTGTGCCTGCATCGCGCGCCTCTTTCTCCGCATCCCCTTGTGAATCGCGAAACGGCGACACCCATTCCGCGGCGTCGAACGCCGCCTGCAACCCTGTGGAAGGAGCGGGCGAGGGTGCATGACGAATGTTCTGTTTGTGCCTTCCAAACTGCTTCCAGCGCGGTTGCGGCTCGGATTCCTTGCGCTGCGAGTCGTAAAGGGTAATCCAGTAATTCCAGCGCTGTGGGCTGATTTGGCAGATTTCCTGGAGCATCTCTTCCACATGTTCCCGGTTTTCTTCGGGCCAGTACGAAGCGAGGCGGTCCCATTCGTAAATGTAGAGTCCCGCAAGAAGATCGGTGATTTCGATGAATTGCGAAGCGCGGCTGCTTGCGAGCATCGTCGCAAGCTCCATTGCGCGCGAAAGATCCAGCGTAAGCCGATGGCTTGCCGCGCTCGGCGCCGATTCGCCTGCGATGCCGTCGTAGCGGAGACGCGTGGGTTCCCGCATCTCGCGTTTTTTGCCAAAAAAGCTCATGGCAGGGGCATTCCCTCTGCCATGAGCTTATCAGACGACCTTCTGTTAGTCGGAAATGGCCGCGAACCGTGTGCCATTAAGCTAATTACAAGCCGAGAACATTCACCAACTCGCGCACCGAGCTCGCTGACTTTTCGAGCGCCGCTTTCTCCTCAGGCGTCAGTTTTATTTCAAGAATCTGTTCCACCCCGTCGGCGCCAAGCTTTACGGGCACGCCAACGAACAGGCCCTTGATTCCATATTCGCCTTCGAGATAAACCGCGCAGGGAAGAATCTTCTTTTTGTCTTTCAGGATTGCTTCCACCATTTCGACGGCTGCTGCCGACGGCGCATAGTAAGCGGAGCCAGTCTTGAGCAGATTCACGATTTCCGCGCCGCCTTTTCGCGTCCGCGTAATGATCGCTTCGAGGCGATCGGCGGGAATCAATTCAGGAAGCGGCACTCCGGCCACGGTTGAATAGCGCGCCAGCGGCACCATGTCGTCGCCATGGCCGCCGAGCACGAACGAATGCACGTTTTCAACCGAAACATTAAGCTCGCGCGCCACAAATGTGCTCATTCGCGCCGAGTCCAGCACGCCCGCCATTCCGAGCACGCGATGTTTCGGGAATCCGCTGACTTTGAATGCAGCCTGCGCCATTGCATCGAGTGGATTCGTGACCACAATCAGAATCGCTTTTGGCGAAAGCTTCGCCACTTTCTCGACTACGGCCTTGATGACGTCATAGTTTGCCTTGAGCAAATCATCGCGGCTCATCCCCGGCTTGCGTGGGAACCCGGCCGTAATTACGATGATGTCGCTGTTGGCCGTAACTTCGTAGTCGCCGTTTGCCGTTGAGATTCCCGCCGCCTGCGCATCGGTCGCCAATATCGGCGCGGATTCCGCCATGTCCAGCGCTTTGCCGGCTGGAACTCCTTCGAGAATGTCCGTTAACACCACATCGGCAAGACCCGAATCATGAATTCGCTGCGCCGTCGTCGACCCGACGAATCCGCCACCCACCACCGTAACTTTCTTCCGCATCCGTGAATTTCTCCTCTTATTTTTGCATTTGTAGCGGCCGCCTTTTGGGCGGGCGTTTTGACCTTGTATTGTAGCGGCCGACTCGTCTTCCAGTCGGGTGCTTCGCTCCTGCTCGCAAAAAAGAAAACTTGTATCACGTCTATCGCAGCTTCATCACAGCAGACCTGAGGGTTTTTTCGCGAGTTATCGCGCCGCCACCGTGGCATCCATATTTTCGATAATGGCCGACGCAAATTCGGACGTCTTGAGCTTCGTCGCTCCCGGCATTAGCCGTTCGAGGTCGTACGTCACGCGTTTCTGCTGAATTGTTGTGGCGAGCCCGTCCTCAATGAGCTTCGCCGGTTCTTTCCAGCCCATGAAGTCCAGCATCATCATGCCGGAAAGCATCACGGAGCCCGGGTTGATCATGTCCTTATCCGCATATTTCGGAGCGGTACCGTGTGTCGCTTCAAAGACGCCGAACCCATCGCCAATATTTGCGCCCGGTGCGATGCCAAGACCGCCCACCTGCGCGGCGCAGGCATCCGAAAGATAATCGCCATTCAGATTCGGCGTTGCGAAGACCTGATATTCGCCTGCGCGAGTGAGCACCTGCTGGAAAACGGAATCGGCGATCCTGTCATTGATCAGAATTTTCTTTTTCCACTGGCCGTGGCCATGAGTACCGTAAATCGCATCGAGCGTCTGCTTCACTTCTGCGTAGATCTTGGTGCGGAAGTCCTCGGTCGCCTGCTCAAGGCCAGGCTCAATCATCGCCGCATTTTTCTCGACCGCTAGATTCGCATCGCGATCCTGATTGTCCAAAATCCAGCTCTCGCGCTCCGTCACCACGTGCTGGCGAAATTCCTGCGTCGCCAGCTCATAGCCCCAATCGCGAAACGCGCCCTCGGTAAACTTCATGATGTTGCCCTTGTGGACGAGTGTCACCACAGTGCGCTTGTTTTCGATCGCGTGCTGGATTGCGCGGCGTACCAGCCGCTTTGTTCCCGTCGGCGAAATCGGCTTAATGCCGATGCCCGAGTCCTCGCGGACTTTCTTCGATCCGCCCTTCAGCATGTCGTTGTTCAGGAAGTCGATCAGCTTTTTCACTTCCGGCGTGCCCGATTTCCACTCGATGCCGGCGTAAACGTCTTCGGTATTTTCGCGGAAGATCACCACGTTCATATTTTCAGGGTGCCGCACGGGCGAAGGAACACCCGCGTAATACCGCACAGGCCGCACGCACGCATAAAGATCGAGCACCTGCCGGAGAGTCACGTTCAGCGAGCGAATGCCTCCACCCACCGGCGTCGTCAGCGGTCCTTTGATCGCAATCCGGAAATCGCGAATCGCGTCAACCGTATCCTGCGGCAGCCACTCCTTGAACTGATTGAACGATTTCTCGCCCGCGTAAACCTCAAGCCATGCAATCTTCTTCTTCCCGCCGTAAGCTTTTTCAACGGCCGCGTCAAACACGCGCCGCGATGCCTTCCAGATATCGCGTCCCGTTCCGTCACCCTCAATAAACGGGATGATTGGCCGGTCCGGCACCTTGAACGCGTTGCCCGCGTATTCAATTGTCTGCCCGTCGGCCGGCACGGCAACGCCGCTGTATGACTTCTTCATGGATCGATTCTCCTGGTAGCGCGGCCAGACACGGAGCATCACCTTAGCCGCGAAACTAAATAACTTAGCATAAATCCGCGCATTCTCGCGGTGCGATTCGTTCGCAACATCATTTCGCTAGAGACGAACTTATGTAACGGCCGACTCGCCGTTCAGTCGGCCGCTGCTGTGCAACTTCCATATTTCACAAGATCGCCTGCTCTTATGCGAGAGGAGTATGATGCGCAATGTCCGGAGCAGAAGAGGAGTAAGGAAAATGAAAATTCGCTGGCTGCTCACGTCGGTAGCTATTTTAGCCATCGCCAACAGCGGCCCCGCCGCCACAAAAGGCTCCACAAAAATTTACGTGACCAATAGCCAGGGTGACGACATCACCGTAATCGATCTCGCGTCCCGGAAGGTTGTCGACGACATTCGCGTCGGCCGTGCCGTTCACGGCGTTTGCGCTCCCGCCGATGGACGCCGTCTTTTCACGACAATCGAATCCGAAAAGAATTTAAAGGTCATCGATACAGCTACCGACGAGATCACCGCCACCATCCCGCTGACGGGCACGCCGAATCAATGCGCTTCCACGCCCGACGGTCACTATGTTGACGTTCCCATCCGCGACGGCAATAGCGTAGATATTGTCGATACGGATCAGAAAAAGGTCGTCAAGGTCCTGCCTATTCAGGTGCCCCACAACGGCTACGACGCAAACGACAATCACCGAATTTTCGTATCATCGATGGGCGACGATGAAATCAACCTAATCGATCTTCAAAAGATGGACTACATCGCTAAGATTCCGGTCGGCGGCATTCCGCGCCCCTACGTTGTGACGAATGACGAGAAAACGATCTACAGCGCCCTCACTGATTTCCACGGCTTCGTCATTGCCGGCATTCCTGAACGCAAAGTCATCCAGCGCGTGGAGTTGCCGCCCGCCCCGCCCGCCGCTTGCGTTCTCGAGCCACGCACGCCGACGCACGGCCTCGCGCTCACGCCCGATGGCCGCGAACTGTGGGTCACCAGCCTCGGCGATAGCGGCGTCTACGTCTACGATGTCGCCACGAAGAAAATTTCTAGCGAGATTCCAACAGGGAAGTGCCCGAATTGGATTGCCATCACGCCGGACGGCCGATACGTCGCCGTCAGCAACAGCGACAGCGACGATTGCTCCATCATTGACGAAGCTACGCGCCGCGAAGTGGCGCGCGTGAAGGTCGGCAAAAGCCCCAAGCGCCTGCTGGCGTTACAAGTTCCATAGTTCCGGTCCTGATTTTGTTATCGACCGGCTTTTCAGCGGCTCGCCTGCCTACTCTGCGAATATTCGCGGAACACTTCAAATCTTCTCCGCGCACGTCAATTTGCTGCCGCGCCGCCATTCGTCTTCGCTCGCCCTCGCCATTTTGCCGCGAGCGATTTATCCGCCAGCGCCTTAATAAAAAGTCCGCCCACCACGGACCGCGCCTGAAATCCCTGTTGTTTTCCCGTCTTCGTGTCGTACCAATCCGTCAGCGGCACGCGCGAAGGCGTTTCATTCATCCACTTCACAATCGGCGCAACGAGGGCATCGAACTGCCCCTGATCTGACGCTAGCGTCGCTGTCCACAATTCCCAATCGAGCTTCGTATAATCCGCGCGATTATCGAGCGGCAATCCATATTCGTTCAGATGCGCGACGTAAAATTTCAACTCCGTCTCGCGCACCGCGGCAGGGAAGAGATGCAGCCCAAGCAGATCGTCCCAAACGAGATTGTATTTCTCGCTCCACGTTCCCGGCTTATCGAACGCCAGCTTGTAGTGATCGCCATCCGCGTCCATCTGCTGCCAACTCGCCGCCATCTTCTTCGCCGTCGCCAGGTAATCGTCGGCCACGCTCGTCTGTCCCAGGCCGCGCGCCATCAACGAATACGCGCCCAATCCCTCAATCGCCTTGATCGAAAGATTCGCGTTGTGCGCCAAATGCCCCGCGAAATCGTCCGTGCAAAGCTGATTCTCCGGATCAAGCCCTTTATCGCGCACGTACTCCGCCCATTTCGTAAATTCCGGCCAATATTCTCGCGCCAAATGCCAATCGCCCTCGGCCTGCCCAATCGCCGCGCCCAAAATCAGCAAATTGCCGCTCTCTTCGACGGGCATCTGATTTTCTTCCGTCTTTTCTCCGCCGCCGTATTTCTGCCCGTCGGCGAGCGGATAACGCCCCAAATCGTGTGGCGCAAACGGAAATTTCCACCGCGGCAGGCTCGCATAATTCAACACGGGCCGCACCTGCGCCTCAAGCATCGCCGGATTCAGCAGCAGGAAAAATGGCGACGAAGGATACAGCACGTCAACCGTCGCGATATCGCCATTGGAAAAATTCTCTTTCGCAAACAGCATCGGCCGTCCGGCCTCGTCCGCCACCAGCATGTGCGCGCCGAGCGCCTGCCGATACGCCAGCACAGCCAGCTCGGCGTAACCATCCCCGCCCGCGCGCTTCAGGTCCGCCGTCAACTCATCGTCGTATTGCTTTCCGCGCGCATCGAGCGATGCGTATTGCGCTTCAGCGTCGCTCAGCATCTGCCCGACGCTCTCGCCATTCCGCTGCCAATACGGCCGCAGCTTGCGCTCCAGATACTCAATCGCATATCCCTGCGTGTACGCCACCAACACATGCTGCGTTGCCGAATGCGCCGCATCGCAATTCAGCATCAGTTCCGTCGCCAGATGCGCAGCGCCGTCATGCGGAGTCCGCGGCATCTCCATGTCGTCGTCCGCCGCGATTTTTCCGTCCTGCGCGAAATCGCGAATCGCCGTCGACGAAAACGCCGTCAGGTCGCCGGTGAGGCGACCCTGGGGAATAGCTGGCGCGCCCGCCTGCGCCCCGGAGGAAACCGGCACGGCCAAATGAAAATATCCCCAGTCAATCCGCAAATTATCGCCGCTGCGATTCAGCGGCTGCTGATCCCGCGAGCCGACGTTCATCACCGCAAGCCCCGCCTCCTGCGAACGTCCCCACGTCACTTCCTCATCGTCCGTGTTTACCGCGATCATCGGATCCACGTCCAGCAGCACATCCACTTTGTGTGCCGCTCCGTCCGTGCTCGCCGCAGTCCACGTCAGGTAAGTCACGGGCCGTGAAAGCACGTCCATATCCTGCGGCAGCGCCGGAGTGAAAAACGCGAGCGTCAGCCTCACGCCGCTCTCTTCAAACACATACGTCGTATGCGTCGGCGCAATCGCCAGCGAGACCTGCTTCATCGCCGTCACGCCGCGCGGCGCGTTGCCCATATAACGAAACACCTGCCCATCAATCCGCGCCAATCCCGCCAGCGCTTGCGGCGTTCCCGTCCAGTGCCGCGTCGGCCCGTCCGTCAAATGGTCGTTCATCGACCAGATGCTGAAGTATGGGTTGTGCACCACCAGCGGCACCGCCGGCGGCCGCTCCTGCCCAAACGCGCAGCAAACCGCCACAGAAAATAAAGCTAGAAGCGCACACGCGCGAATCCTCAATGAATGCACACCCATAGGAACCTCATTGTTAAAAATCAATTCACTGGCGGGAGTTAACGTACACCGGCACAGAATTGGTTGCAATCCTGATGCAAAGACTTGGTATGCCAGGCTAGCACTTAGAAGTTTCGGTCTCGTGCGCCGGATACAAAGTGAACTCAAGCCAGAATCCAAGCTCGCCGAGGAGACTAAGGAGTTTGGGAGGAAAGCGTTCCGACTGAGCCGCAACCTCGCGCTCTTCGATTCCGAAATCAAGTGAGATTTTGTCGATCCCGGGAAAGGTCTTTAAGTGAGATAGTTCAGCCCGATTGCGATCGAGAAACTCAACAGCATCCGCGATCTGTGCTTGAAGCATCGAGAAGTCTGCCTCACTTACCACGATGTGGAGGCCCGATGCATCGAGTTTGGGACCTTCAGGCTTGATTTCCGGATATCGCGGATGCCCTTTTCGGAAGACTGCCACTGGCTTTAGTGTTGAGTTACTCAGAAACGTGTCCACCGCGAACTCGACTCCACGGGCGCGCAAAACACAGGACATAGCATTCTCCGGGGCGGTCTAGTACAAAATCGTAAAATTCCCATCGCGCTCCGGCACCACGCTAGGCAATCCCCAAACCGGCACGCCATCCGCATGTCCTTCCGCGCCGACCGGCTTTCCCGCTGCATCGTAAAGCTCCCACGCGAGCGAACCGCCCTTTGACCAAGCCGTGCCCTCGGTCCACGCGAGCAACACTTGCCCGCGCGAATTTGCGCCTACGGACGGATGCTTCCGATCCTGCGCATCGCCCGGCGCGGTAAACGACGCCGAAAGCGCAAACGTCCGCGGATTAATCTCATCGAAATAAACTTGCCCCATCGTCTCCCATGCCGCAAACACGCGCCCGTCAGCCTCGCTCAAATCGTTCGTGCTCATGGGGCAAGCATTCAGCTCCCAGGCCGCCACTTTCTCAGCCCGAAACGTCTTTGCGTGATCGTCAGAAACCAGCAGCGTCATATCGCGATGGATTTTTTCTCCCGCGGCGCGATACAAAATGTAAAGCGTCCCGCGATCGTCCACGAATCCCCGCATCCCGCAGCAGCCGCAAGCGCCGAGCGGCGAAGGAGAAACCGCGCTCTCGCGCCCAAAACTTTTTCCGTTGTCGGTCGAATGCGCCACATAGACGCGCCGGTTTTCCTCGCCCGGAGTCGCGCCCGTCGCATGCCACATCGCGTAAACGTTTCCGCCCTGATCTGCCGCCACCGACAGGCCACCGTTCAGTCCCGTGGCCCACTGCATCAGATTCCGCTGCGGCTCAAACGCTTTTCCCGAAGCATCCAATCGCGAAAAGAGAATCGGGTCTGCGCCCTTCGGTCCAGTCGGCTTCGCCTTTTTCGATCCCATCCATACCACGAACACTTCGCCGTCTCGACCAATAGCCATCTGCGGCCCGCGCACGGTTCCCACGGCAAGCACGCTCCCCGGCTGGCTGTTCACGCGAATCGGCGCCGAAAAATCCGTCGCGCCCCGCCTCCGCTCCACGTATTCCGCATCGCCCGCCGATGGATCGCCTTTGAAATAGACCATGTGCAACGTACCGTCGCGATCCATCGCCGTCTGCGGCTGAATCCCGCCATCCGGCACATGCACCGCAGTAATCTTCGGCAGAGCAGTCACAGACGCGGTGCGCCTCGCGCCGCCCGCAATCGCGACAGCTCCCGCCGCCAGCAACAAAGTCAAAATTCCCGAAGGTTTCATTCCATCTCCAATGGTAAGTCTACTCGGCGACACCCTCTAGTGCACTTATTTCCGCAAGCCTTCAGCTGGCAAGCCATTCTTCTGTGGCGTGTCTCAGTGATTTAGACAATCCATTAGTAACTCGGAAGCACACATAAACGACAGTTTTACAATCCTATTCGCGAGCGCTGTGTTGTACTAACCGAGCGGTGAATCGCCGCTCCCAGCGTATCCATGACGTCTCCCGAACAGCCATCCGAGCGCGAAAGGCTTGCCCGCGTCTACGCGGAAATGCCGGACGCTGAGCTGGAAGACCTTGCAGCGCGCGCTTTCACTCTCACGGATATAGCGAAGACAGCGCTCAAGAACGAAATTGCCGGTCGAGGGATGGCTGTCACGATCAACGAACTCGCCGCTACTCCCTCACCCGATCCCACGCTAGTTACCATTCGCCGCTTCCGGGACCTTCCGGACGCGCTGCTTGCCAAGAGCGTGCTTGAATCGGCCGAAATCGAATGCTTTCTGGCAGACGATATTGTCGTTCGTATGAATTGGTTTTGGTCTTATGCAGTTGGCCAGATTAAGGTTCGCGTCCGCGATACAGATGCCGAGTCATCGGATGAACTCCTCAAAACCAATCAAGACCCGCCCGCCCTCATCGATTTCGGCGGCACCACAGAATACGCACAGCCGTGTTGTCCCAATTGCGCGTCCTTTGACATTTTTCATGACGAATTGACCAGGGCAGCGTATGCCACGCTCATAGCCAGCTTGTTCATCATCCAGCTGCTGTGGTATCCGCGGAGACGCTATGGTTGGACGTGTCACACATGCGGCCACAGGTGGCCGCACGATTAACAGGCGTTCTTTGTATCCGGACGAAGCGCCATTTTTCGGCAGTCACGGCACAAAATGTCAGGGCCGCCCTCTTACTTCTCTGTGCCTCTGTGCCTCCGTGGCTAAGAACGCTAAAGACCCACCCGGTCGCGCCGATAAATTCCATGACCCAGTCCTGACGCAGGAGAACGCAATGCCTATCGCACTCGATAATCCATCCAGAAAATTGACAGACAGCAAAATCACATCCGGCCGCCAAATTCCAGGCACGCCCGAGACGCGCGAAGCAGCAAACCGTCTTGCAAAGCTCCTCGCGTCGGCGCCCGTCGATCTTTCCGGCGTCAGCAATGAAATCCGCCGCTATCCCGATCTCGAATCGCTAATCCTTCGACCCGACGTCTCGCTCTCCACGTCGCTGGTTCCCTCACCGGTTCCCTCACTGGTTCCCTCAGTTGACGAGCCGCTCAGCACCATCGAAGAAGCCGTCGTGGTCCTCGGCACCAGCCGCCTCCGTACCCTCATCGACGCATGGTCATCGACCAGCTCCATGGATCTCGCAATGCTCCAAACGGAACGACCGTAGCCGTAAATCGCTGCTGCAGCGAAGGCTTTCTCCTTTACCTCCTCCACTTCCTATACCTCCTGAACCTCACGACTCTGTGCCTCCGTGTCTCTGTGGCCAATCGAACTAGGCAATGTCTGCCCGGCAAAGTGCGATCGCCCCTAGTTTCATTTCCGCACACGCTCGCCGTACCACACCAAAAGGCCCTGTGTTTTCAATTGTCAAAACGCACAAAAGATTTGGCGCGCCGCTTGCACTTCCTCGATTTGGGAAGAACCAAAATGGACAGCGGCTACTACGCAGCATTCACCGGACTCGCAGCGCGCATGCAGGCGCTCGACCTCGTCGCCAATAATCTCGCTAACGTGAACACGACTGGCTTTCGCGGCCAATTCGAATACTACGAAGGCATCTCTGCTGGAATTGGCAATCAACTTCTCAGTCCACTCAACATCGCCACTAACGATTACGGCGTCCTGGGCGGCGCGGACGTCAATCTCGATCAGGGCAATTTCATCTCAACCGGCAACCCGCTCGACCTCGCCATCAAAGGCGAAGCCTTCTTCGTCCTCAAGACGCCGCGCGGCATCCGCTATACGCGCAACGGTTCGTTCCATGTCAACGCTGCCGGCCAACTCGTCAATCAGGACGAAGATATGGTCCTCGGCCCGAACAATTTGCCTATTCAATTGCCGCAAGGCGACGTCAAAATCGCGAAAGACGGCACGATCTCCGTCGCCGGAGCAATCGCTGGCAATCTCCGGCTCACCGAATTCTCGCCGGATACAGAACTCCTTCCCGAGGGCGCCACGAATTTCATCGCGCCCACCGGAGCAGGGAAGGACGCCACCAATTCCACCATCGCCGAGGGCATGCTCGAATCCTCCAATGTCAGTCCTGTAAAAGAGACCGTCGAACTGATCGCCCTGCAGCGCCACTCCGAAATGCTCGAGCGCACACTCTCGATCTTCCTCGACGACTTCAACCGCACAGCCGTAACGGACCTCGCCCGTGACTAATCGACTCCATTCACGCCATCGCATCCTGGGAACACCAATCTCCCGATTGGCTGGTTTTGCTTTTCGCTTTTGCCGTTTCGTAGCGGCCACCTTTGCGCGCGAATTTCGCAGGCGTCTGCCGGTGGACGCTTTTGACGTTGACTTTTGTAGGGGCCAACTCGCCTTCCAGTCGGGCGCTGTTGCCGTTGTTTATCGCTCGTCTGCCACTCCGCTCATCCCCGCAAAAGAAAATTCCGTCATCCTGAGCGAAGCGAAGGATCCCTCTTCTTTTTTGCTCGTTTGTCTCATCAGCAATCTGAATCCCCGGAGGTCTGAATAATGTTTCGCTCTCTTTACACCGCCGCGAGCGGCATGGAAACGCAAGAACTGAGTCTCGATAACATCGCCAACAATCTCTCCAACGCCAACACCGCCGGCTTCCGCAGCCGCCGGCTTCAATTCGAAGACCTGCTCTACCAGAGCGTGATTACTCCCGGTGCACCCAATACCCAACAGACGATCATTCCTGCCGGCTTGCAAGTCGGTCTGGGCGCTCGGTCCGCCGCCACGGAGGTGATCCAGCGGCAGGGTAATCTCAACTCCACCGGTAACCCACTCGACCTTGCGATCCAGGGCCCCGGATTTTTCCAGGTGCTTTTGCCGAGCGGTGAAATCGCGTACACGCGCGCCGGAAACTTCGCAGTCGATAACGTCGGCAACCTCGTCACGCAAGACGGCAACCAGGTTCAGCCCGGTGTCACGATTCCGCCGGATGCGCTCACGATCACGATCGGCAACGACGGCACCGTCAGTGTCACCGAACCCGGCCAGCAGCAACCGGCTCAGGTTGGCACGCTTCAACTCGCCACATTTCAAAATCCCGGCGGCCTCAATAGCATCGGTCAAAATCTTTTCACGGCCACAGCCGCTTCGGGCGATCCGATTGTCGGCACGCCCGGAGGCGCCGAAGGCCTCGGCACGATCCAGCAAGGTTACGTCGAGCAATCCAACGTCGATGTAGTCGCCGAGTTCGTGAACATGATCCTCGCGCAGCGCTCCTACGAAGCGAATTCCCGCGTCGTGCGCGCCGCCGACGAAATGTTCCAGGCCCTCAACGGCCTCACAACCTAACGCGTAGCTTTTGCTTCTTCCGTTGGTTTGCTTTTGCCTTTGTAGCGGCCGCCATATGCCTTAGGCGGGCGCTCTTGCCTTCGTTTTTGGTCTTTGTAGCGGCCACCGTCGCACGCCAATGTGGCACAGCCACTCTTGGCTGTGCGCTGTTGCTGCTGTTCTTGTTTGCCGTTGCCTTTGTAGCGGCCACCGTTGCCCGCGAATTTTGCGCGCGCTTCTCGGTGGGCGGGTTTTGATCTTGTATTCGGGTTGGATGTGAATATGCAACTAAAAATGAAATCCGCCGTCATCGCACCGCTGCTCATCGCAACATCGCTTACGGCGGAAACTCCCATTCATCGCCGCCCGCTAACGCGCGCCGAAATCGCCACCGCAATCCAAAAATCTCTCGCAACGAACGGTTTCTCAATGGAATCGCCGCTTTCACCGGCAGACATAACGATCATCTCGCCTATCGCGGTGACCGAAACGCACCCAAATCTTGAGGTCACGCAAATCGAATCGCGTCCCGGCTCAAACACAACCAATGTCGCTCTCTGGGCAACGTCCGAGCCGCGCATTCCGCCGTTCTGGGTCGCGGTCGATCGGAAACTGAAGTCGGCTGCCGTAACAAACAAACGCACCGACGATATCGCGCCCAGCGAGGTTTTTGTAGCGCCGCCGTCTCGGCGGCGAACGATTCCCGCAAAACAAAACAACGAACGAACTGCACCGCTGCTCGTCCACGCCGGCAATCCAATCCAACTGATTGTTCAAGGAGCGGGGATGCGCATCATGACAAAAGCCAAAGCCCTCGAAGCCGGCCGCGTCGGTCAACAAATCCGCGTGCAAACTGAGCCCGCAGGGCAAATTCTTGCGGCGCGAATCGTCACCGCCCAAACCGCCGAAATAGACTACTAAGGAGCTATATGCGGAACATCGCCAGAAGCCACAGCCGACACCAAACTTTCGAGATCAAGTTTAGCTTTCGTCATCCTGAGCGAAGCGAAGGACCCCTCTTTGTTTCTCCTTCCGATGCAAGTTGCGCCAGCCACTCCCGGCACTCCAGGGTCATCGTATTGGCGCTTTTATTCCTCTCCCTTGCCATTGTCGCTTCCGCAAAAAACAAAACTCAATCCGTCGATTCTCTCGACGCCTACCTCGCCACAGCGCGTAAATCCACGCCCTACGCTGACTTTCGCACCACGGGCAGCCTTTGGGATCCCAATGGCCGCATGAGCGAC
>DATEGW010000208.1:0-2371 GCA_035279845.1 Candidatus Acidiferrales bacterium
GCGCCAAAGTTCAGATCTATCGCGCTCTCAACGGCCGCATCTCGCTCTACTATCGCGATACCCGGCTAGACCACTCCAACCTCACAGGAGGGTGACATTTTCACGTTGCCGTTAGGGTGACATTTTTACGTTGCTACAACAGCGCCTGCGGACACCGCGATCTGATAGGTGTTACACAGAAGAACAAACCTTGAAAGGCAATTGACTTGCCCTATAGCCGCACCTACCATCGAGTCAGGCAATCGTAAAATTCATCATTCTTCGTTAGGGGGAAGATCGGCGCACGCGCAGGCTGATCCCGCAATGACGCATTCCTCAGCCAAGCTCGTCTTTTGGGGCGTCCGCGGCTCGACGCCTACGCCCGAGCGCGAAAACGGACGTTACGGCGGCAATACACCTTGCATCGAGTTCACGGCGCCTGATGGAACTCATATCATCCTCGATTGCGGGACGGGCTTGCGGGCCCTCGGGAATCATTGGAATCAGTCGCACGCCGGCGTCGAATCCCATATTCTGGTCACGCATTATCATTGGGACCACATTCAGGGTATTCCTTTTTTCCATCCATTCTTCGAGCCGCAGAATCATTTCTATTTTTACAGTTTCGAGTCTCGTTATCTCGGCCCCGATAGCCTTCGCAAAGCCCTCGAATCGCAGCTCGCCAGCCCCTATTTCCCCGTCGATGCGAACATGATGAGCGCACAGCGCACGTTTCGCGATGTTAACGGCGGAGACAGCTGGCAAATCGGCGGTGTTCGCGTTACGGCAGAACGCCTAAACCATCCACAAGGCTGTCTCGGATATCGGCTTGAGACGAGCGTCGGCTCAATCGTCTACGCAACCGACAACGAGCCCGATGGCGGCGATTATGACCAAACCCTCAGGCGCTTGGCGCGCGACGCAGACGTGCTCATTTATGACGCACAGTATTCGCCCGAACAGCTCGCCTCAACGCGAAAAGGATGGGGTCATTCAAGCTGGCTGGAAGCGGTCAAGATCGCACGGGACTGCAAGGTCGGCAATCTCCTGCTCTTCCATCACGATCCGGATTCGTCTGACCGCATGGTGGATGGATTTCTCTCTGCCGCGCGCCAGGAGTTTCCCGTCACGTGGGCTGCCACAGAAGGGATGTCCGTCAAGCTAAGCGAACGTGGCGTGGAAGTGAAGTTGCGCGAGTCTCGTGTCGGCCTTCGCAGGCGGCTGCGCTTTACGGCTATCGTGAGCGGCCGAGACGAAGATGGCAAGAAGTTCGAGGAAAAAGCTGTGGTTCGGGACCTGAGTTTGCTGGGAGCTTACCTCTGCCTGGACAATCGCCCCCGGCTGCAATCCGAGCTGCGCGTCGTGATCGAAGCTTCCGGAGAAGGGAATCGCGCAAGCTCAATGGCATTTCGCGGCACAGTGGTTCACTGCGATTTAGGCCGCGAGAAAACGCAAAACGGCGTAGGCGTCCTCTTCATCGAAGAAACCGACTCAGGCCTTCCCCGCGACTAATGACAGCCCAATTAACAGCCGCCATCCTGAAGCTCGTCCGTAAAAGCGGCGAGCCGAAGGACCTCTCTTCGCCTGTGCGACCCTAGTTGTTGCTCAACTGCGAAATCTGCGCATCGAGATCGGCCAGTGCACGAGTGAGCTGGTCGCGATAGCGCGAGTCGCTGCTCGACTGCAAGCCGTCCGCCACTCGAGCGCGCGAAAGCAGCAAAACCTGCTTGCGGCGATTCGCCTCGATCTGGGCAACGGTTAATTGTGTTTTGTTGTTATTGCGTTCCGATTGAGCGTCTTGGACCTGACTTTCTACTGCCTTGCTTTCCCATCCCTTAGCCATGAACCTATTTTACAGTCTTTTCCCGATTGTGACCGGCGTTTTTCAAAATTTTTCCGGCGATTAATCCAATTCTAAGGGTAGTGTTCATCTTCGCATTAGTTACGCCTTAGGACACGCGGCGTGCGTTTCGTCGCTTATCTGCCTGCGCTCTCGTCGTATGCTAAATCATTCGTTGATCGCAGCGCAAAACCGCACAAATCAGCAGAAGGAGCGCAAAATGCCTAACCCGACGCCGGTCCTGAAAGCCACCAGCGCGCAGGCGGAAACATTCGCTGGAATCACTTATCACCTCGATGGAGAACTCGTCCCGGTTCTAACGGTCGAAGTCGGCAGCGTCCCTGTCTATTTCGAGCATCACGTTCTGCTCTGGAAGGACACGCGCACGGAGATCGGCATCAAGTCGCTCGCAGGTGCCTTCAAACGTGTTCTTTCCGGCATGCCGATTTTTATGACCGAAGCGCACGGCCCCGGTCGCATTGCTTTCAGCCGCGATGGAGCCGGCCACCTCTTCGCGATGCACTTGAATCAAGGCCAATCGCTCGACGTGCG
>DATEGW010000209.1:0-5174 GCA_035279845.1 Candidatus Acidiferrales bacterium
GTGGCTGGATTTATGGCGACGGAATGGCCAATCGTGTCGCCGAGATAGTGAGACAGCGCGCCGATTGCGAATGCATATTCATCAACGTTGCGGGATTCTCGAAACAAATTGTTTACGAAATCTCCGGCGCGAACGTAATGCATTAGATCGCTGAAAAATTTATTGCCGAAGGGATAGTAGCCCATGTCCTGCATGGTGCAGCCGCCGTAAGCGTAAGCGTGAGCTTCGCGGAGTTGCGCATCCGTGGAACCGGGAAAACGTGCGAGCAAGAGAGGGCGGATCGAATCGCGCCACGCGAGGTCAATCAATTCTTCGTGAGTGAATACGGAATACGCATGCGCCGTCTGCGGAAAAATAATGGCAGCGGCGATGAACCAGGCGACGAGGATTCGAAATCGAGTGAATTTTATGAGCAGGCTCGGCTCCTGTGGCGCTCGCCCGGCAGGAGGCGAGAGAAACTCACCAGTTCAAATGTAGCCCGAATTCCGGTCTTCGGGCAATGACCGTCGATTCGGTGGAGGCAGGCGCTGAAATGCGGCGAACCTGCCTCGGGAGCAGACTGTCCTTTGCGGCGCTAATTCACGGGACCCATTTTCATGGATTTCATGGGCGACTTTTTGTGGGAGGATGCCTCGACGATGATTTTCGCGACCATCTTCGGGTGGACCGAGCAGAAATATTCGTATGTGCCCGGCTTGCTGAACGTAAATGAAAAGTTGTCATCCGTGTCGAGGGCTTTCGATTTGAATACACTGTCACTGCTGAAGACGGTATGAGGTTCCTCGTCTTTGTTTGTCCACGTGACGCGTGTTCCCATGGGCACGGTTAACGTCGCAGGGTGAAAGCTGAAGTCTTGAATAGCGATCTGATAGGTGTTTGCCTTCTTGTCTGATTCGCCTGCTGAGGAGTGCGTGCCCGCGAGCACGATGACCCCTAATGTGAACACGATAATTGATGCGATGCTGATTCTTCGTTTTGCGACTCTCATTGCAATCCTCCTTAGTGAACTCCCTGTAAATCCACGGCAATTTCCGTGATGGACTAACCTTCGAGTGTTGAATCCGTGATGCCGAGCGTGTGACGGCCACGAATAAAATTCACGTCAGTGACGCCGAGGACGCTGCGAAGCTTTTCCGCAGGCACTTTCATCGGGCCCGGACCCGCACCGACACCCGGCGCCGCTTGCGGAAAGGCTGTCGACATCGCCGTGTGAAACGTGACGTTGCCTTCTACTTTCTTCATGGTTTGGTGAATGTGGCCATTGAGCACGGTGACGGAACCGAAGCGTTTCAAGTAGCCGAGAGCTTGCTCACTGTCACTGGTGCCCCAGCCCCACTGGGGATACACAGACCAGAGGG
Source organism: Candidatus Acidiferrales bacterium (assembly GCA_035279845.1). Lineage (GTDB taxonomy): Bacteria > Acidobacteriota > Terriglobia > Acidiferrales > UBA7541 > Palsa-295. The sequence continues at coordinate 1,359 of DATEGW010000209.1, forward strand.
GAATATGCGCGAAGACGACGATCGGAGTGCTGGATTTTAGGTGCTTGACGTCTTTCTCGAGCCACTCGAGCTGTTCGTGGCTCAGATTGCCCAGACCACCTGCTTTCAGGTTCATCACATTGACGAGACCCACGAAATGGGCGCCGCCGCTGTCGAAGCTGTACCAGCCGTCGCCCATTGAGCTCTTAGCGTAACGCTCGCGATAGGCTTTGCCGTCGTCGTCAAGCACGTCGTGTTCGCCCGGAACATAAAAAATCTTTTCGGTGCGAACTTCCTTGAGCGATTGATCGAGCGTGTCGAATTGCTCCGGCTTCGAAAGCTGGGAAAGATCGCCCGTGTGCAGAACGAATGCAGGTGGCGTTGGCAGCGCATTAATTTTGGCAATGGCCTGGCGCAGAGTGGCGGTGACGTCAGGATTCGCGGCTTTGTTGAAACCGATGTGGCTGTCACTGATCTGGACGAACGCGAGTTCGCCTTTCATGTTCATTCCGTGCATTGTGTCGCCCAGCGCGTAGGATTTCAGAATGCCGCCCGACAGCAGGCAATATGCGCCGGTGCCGGCCCAGGCCATACATTTCAGGAACCCTCTGCGGTCAACTCTGTCAGCGTTCAAATTTTCGGTGATCAGTTTTTCTTCCGCCATTTGACCCTCCTTCGGAAATGCTCGGTTGCATAACGCTGTCTGATACAAAGTGGCTAACCGGCGGGGACTGTTTTTATTCCCCTAGGCGCTTCTTTTTTCAATTTTGGGCATCGAACACTCAGTCCACGATAAATTCAGGGAATAAAAGGCCGATTGCTTGGTTCTTTCTTTTAGCAAGACGCAGGGTAAGGTACAGCCGGGCGATGAATTCGCTGAGCTGGCGTTGCCGCTTTTCGACTCGCTGTATAACTTCGCCTGCTGGCTGACGCAAGATCGTTCAGAGGCGGAAGATTTGGTACAGGAAGCCTATGCCAAGGCGCTGAAGGGATTTCGCTCATTTCAAGCGGGCACTAATTTTCGCGCGTGGATTTTCCGGATACTGAGGAATTCATTCCTCAATTCACGAACGGGACTGGCAGCCTCGCGGACTGTCGCGCTGGAGGATGAAGCGGCTCTGGAAAGCGCGCCTGTTGCGCTGACGCGCGAAACACCAGAGACGATTTTGTTCGAGCGTGCGAATCAGGACGCGATTCAGAAGGCGATTGAAGACTTGGCGCTTCCGTATCGCGAAGTGCTGCTGCTCGCGGATGTCGAGGAAATGTCGTACCGCGAAATCGCGGAGGCGCTGGGGATTCCAGTGGGAACGGTGATGTCCCGCTTGGCGCGTGCGCGACGCGTGCTGCGGGCCGCCTTGCAAGATAAAGTGGTGAGGGCCTGAACATTTTCTAGGTGAAATATGGCGTGTGATCTGTGGCGGGATGAGCTGGATGCGTTCTTGGATGGCGAGCTTTCCGCGGAAACGCAGCGAGAGTTCGATGCTCATCTGCGCGCATGCACATCCTGCGCAGGAGACATTGCGAATCGCATTCAACTGAAAAGCGCGGTGAAGCGGGCGGGGCGGCGATTTGCACCGAGCGCAGATCTCAGACGGCGAATCGAACGCCAAGTATTACCGCGAACACGCACGCGCGCTGTCGCGTGGATTGCATCGCTCGGAGCGGCAGCGGCAATGATTTTGTTCGCCGTCGTATGGATGGCAAATCGCGCCACGATTACGCCGAATACCGCAGTCCTGGGAGAATTGGTTGACGCGCACGTTGCGACGCTCGCGAGCGCAAATCCGGTGGACGTGGTTTCGACTGATCAGCACACGGTGAAACCTTGGTTCGAAGGGAAATTGCCCTTTGCAGTGAATCTGCCGGACTTGACGAACACGCCGTTCACGCTGCTCGGCGGACGCGTAACATATCTCGAACAGGAACCGGGGGCGGGGCTGCTGTTTCAGTATCGCAAGCATCGGCTGTCGGTCTTTGTTTTTCAGGACCGCGGCGAATGGAAAAATGTGAGCGCGCAGGGAACGCCACAGCGGCATGCGTCATTTTGGGTGGAAAGCTGGAACGCGGGAGGGTTGCGCTATTTTGTGGTTGGCGATACGAGCGCGGAAAATGTGTCGCAGCTCAGCGATTTGATGAAGCGCGCGGCAGGCGCGCAATAGCACTAAAGAAAACAGGCCGATGGCCCGTCTTTAGACGGGCCCTACATAGGCCGATCCATTCCTAGTATTTGTAAAAACCGCGGGCGGATTTGCGGCCGAGCCAGCCGGCAGCGACCATTTTTCTGAGCAAGGGGCACGCGCGATATTTCGGATCGCCCAGACCGTCGTGAAGGACTTCGAGAATATCCACGCAGACATCCAAGCCAATGAAGTCCGCGAGTTCGAGCGGGCCCATCGGATGATTCATCCCCAACTTCATCACAGCGTCGACGGATTCGGGCGTGGCGACGCCTTCCATTACTGTGTACGCGGCTTCGTTGATCATGGGCATGAGAACGCGATTGGAGACAAAGCCTGGTGAATCGTTGACGGCGACTGGTTTTTTGCCGAGCTTTTCACAGAGCGCCATGACGGCCGCGAAAGTTTCATCGCTGGTTTGCAGGCCGCGAATCACTTCGACGAGCGTCATCACTGGAACAGGATTCATGAAATGCATGCCGATGAATTGCCCGGGGCGGCTGGTTTTTGCAGCGAGCGCGGTGATGGAAATTGACGACGTGTTGCTTGCGAGAATTATGCCGGGGCGAAGAACGGCGTCGGCTTCCTTGAGGACGCGCTCTTTTAATTCGCGCTGCTCGGGCACGGCTTCGATAGCGATGTCGGCGGCGGCGAGAGATTTTGTGTCGATGGCCATTTTGATGCGAGCGAGGGTGGCGGATTTGTCGGCCTCGGTGATTTTTGCTTTTTTGACTTCGCGGTCGAGATTCTTGCCGATCGTGTCGAGCGCGCGGTCGAGATATTTTTGGTCAACATCGCGAAGAATGACGGAATAACCAGCTTTCGCGAGGACGTGGGCGATGCCGTTGCCCATGGTGCCCGCGCCGAGGACGGCGACCGCTTTGATGGCGTCAATTCCCATTTCCGCGTCCTAGAGAGGTGTGTGCGAAGGCGGACAATCGCTTTCGAAAAAAGAAGCGAAAATACTCGATTAGACTTCGTCTCTGTTGTTTGTTTTCAGCGAGTTGGCTCAATTTCTAATTTCCCATATTTACTCGATTAGACTTGTGAAAGCCCATAAAAAACGAAAAGCCGCCACGATGGCGGCCGCGCAGTTCCCTTTCGCGAATTGTCTGGCTCATTTCAGCCGATAAGCTTGTATACGGGAAAGCTAAGAAAATGTCAATGAAAACCGGAGGACTAAGTGGTAAAGGCGGAGTGGCCAGTGGTCAGTGGCGAGCAAAGGCACGTGCGAGAAAGCGCCGTTGAGCCGCCGCACTCCAAGGCGTTCGACTTCCCATCCCAAAGGCGAAAAGCGTCAAAGCGAGATCCTTCGGCGCAAAAAGCGCCTCAGGATGACAACGTCAGAGCAATGGCAAAGACTGAGGGACGGGCGCAGCCCTTCATCCCTCAGGACAAGCAAGCAGCGCGCTACGAGTTGAGATTACGCCGCAAAGCGGCGTCGAGCCGCCGCACTCCAAATACGAAAAGCGTCAAAGCGAGATCCTTCGGCGCAAAAGGCGCCTCAGGATGACAACGTAAGGGCATGTGTGGCAAAGCGGCGTCGAGCCGCCCCGCAGATGCGTCCGGGACGCAAAAAACGCGCCGCACTCCAAATACGAGAAGCAGATTCCTCGTCGCCCTTGCCTGCCTTCGGCAGGCAGGCTTCTCGGAATGACAA
>DATEGW010000210.1:0-23149 GCA_035279845.1 Candidatus Acidiferrales bacterium
TTTGTTCCTCCTCCTGATCATAACGGCGCTGGGAAATCCGCGATGGGGCGCCGCGACGCAGGGCCGCAACGTGGCTATTGTGCTCGACGCGGGAGCCTGGTCGCAGATGCGAGCCGGTAGTGGCGCGCCATGGGTCAACGATATTCGCGCGCAAGCCAATGCTCTGTTGCAACGGCTTCCTTCAGATGACCGCGTCCTGCTTTTGCGCGCCGATTCCAATGGTGCACCGCTGCTACCATTTACAACGGATCGTGGTGCGGTACGCTTTGCGATTGCCAGTCTGCAACCATCAAGCGCCGTAGCGGATATTCCGCGCGCGCTTGTCGAAGGGCGGGCGGCACTTAGTCCCGCAGGGAAATTACCGAAAGGCACGCCTCGCGGCCTGCTCGTCTACATTGGCCCCGGTTTTATGGACCAGCAGCAAGCCGGCGCGATTGAGGCTTTTCGCCAATCGCTGGCGGCAGAATCCACGACGGCCGCAACTTCATCGGCGAACGCGAGTGCACAGCCACCGCAGCCGCCGGAATTTCTAGTACGACTTGTCGGCAACGCGCCGTTGCAGGACGTCGGCATCACGCAAATTGCGCTGAGGCGTCGAGCGGAAGAGCCTGATGAATGGGCGGTTATGACGCAGGTGAAAAATTACAACGACGTGCCAGCACGCGTTACTTTGAGCCTCTCAGTAGGCGGGGGAATTTTTCGGCAGGACACTCTCTCCATAGCCCCGGGTGAAACGGAAAGCTCAAGCGACGACTTCACGTCGCGTTCGGGCGGATTGCTCCAGGCGGACATCACTCCTGGCGACAATCTTCCCGCCGATAACCGAGCGACGATTGTTCTGCCACCGTCGACGCCTGTATCGGTCGCCGTCGTCACTTCGCGCGCGAGTTTCGCGGCCAAGATGCGGGCTGTGCTATCCGCAAATCCTTACGTCAAAACCGAATTTGTTCGCGAGGGTGCAAGTCCACCATCGTCGGCCGACGTGGTCATTTACGACGGCGAAGCTCCCGCAAACAGCAGCGAGCGCGCTAGCATTTCGTTCCTCTCCGGGTCAAGCGGCACGACCGGCCATCGCGTTCGCTTGGCCAATTGGAATTCCGGCCATCCGGTTACAAAATGGATTCAATCGCGCGACGTCACCGTGCACGCTACAGAGAAATTGAATCCGTCATCGGAGGATGTGGTGCTCGCTTCGTCATCGGGCACTACGCCTGAGCCTCTGATTCTGGCGCACGAAACAAGCTCGCGCAGGTCCGTGATTGTCGATTTCGATCCGCTCGATTCTAATTTCACCGACGAGCCGGCGTTTCCGCTGCTGATGGCTGCATCCGTGGAATGGATGACCCATCCGATTGCAGAAAGCGGGCAATTTCTCACAGCCGGATCGGTAGACTTGCCGCTCAGGCTTTCGCGAATTGTTGCACCCTCAGGGCGAGACGTTCTTTTCGCGAGTGACGACACAGGAGTGCACCTTTTTGCCGCCGAGAGCGGCATTTACCGCATCAACAGCGCGGGGCAGTCGCTTGATGTCCCCGTAAACGTGCCGCCACTGCCCACGATTCGCATGGCGCCTAATGCAACTGAAGCGGCGCCTCTGGAAGCGCAACCAATCGCCATCGTGCAGCAGAATCTGTGGCGATGGCTCGTGGCGCTCGCATTGATCGCCCTCTGGCTCGAATGGAGATTTTTCTATTTTCGGCGCGAACGCAAGGCAGACAGTGTCGCGGATTTGCCAACCGACACGGGCGCGCTTCATCTGGATATTCGAGAAATGGGCCATGAATCCGACGTTCCGCGCCCGATGGTGAAATCATGAGCGAGGCGGCGCAGTGAGCTTCGACCGTCCAATATTTTTTCTGCTGATGCTCGCGCTGCCTATCCTCTGGATTTGGGCCAGGAACAAGCACGGCAGCGCGCGCATTTCTTTCGCGCTGAAGGCAATCGTATACGCGCTTCTCGTGACAGCGCTCGCGGGTCCACGCGGCCAATTGCCCGTGCGACATGTGGCCGTCACTCTGATCGCGGATACTTCTGCCAGCATGCCGCACGAATCGATCCAGCAGAGCCAATCTTTGCTGCAGGATCTGGATCGCGCGAATTCGGGCGCGGATTTACGTTTGGTGACGTTTGCAGACGAAGCGCAGATGCATGACGTTCCTTCCGATCCATCCAAAGCGGCAATTGTGGACGATGCGCCGGCTTCAACCGGGATGGATACGGACATCGAAAGCGCCGTGGATCTCGCGCTTAGCACGTTCCCAAAACAGGGCGCACGGCGAATCCTGCTGGTCAGCGACGGCAATCAAACGCGCGGCGATGCACTCGCTGCTGCGATTCGCGCGCGGGCAGAAGGCGTTGCCGTCTATACCGCACCGTCCGGCGGCATTTCACGCCTTCCTGTGCAGTTAACGGGAATTTCGGCGCCACAAAGCGTCTTCTCGGGCGAACGGTTCACCGTCTCGCTGGAACTTGAAAGCGCTCAGTCCCTCGCCGGAAAAATTTCCATTGCGTCCAACGGCCATGAAATCTCCTCTAAGACGCTTGATCTTCGGACCGGAAGCAATGCCATCGATCTCGATGCCCATATCGTCGATACCGGCGTGAATTCTCTCGACGTAAGCCTCGAAGCACGAGGCTCGCAGCAGCCGCTGTATTCGCAGGCAATTGCCGTTCGGAAACCGCGGGTACTTTATATCGCCGGGCAGGACGGGCCTTCCGATCCCCTGCTGAAAACGTTTGATGAGGCACAAATTGAAGTGCAGCAAGCCGACGCATTCCCGCAGGATCCCGCGAATACAAATTGGGATGCCGTAGTGCTGGACAACTACCCCGACGAGCCGCTGTCGCCGGAAGAAGGCGCGGCTATTGCAAACTATGTCTCTTCAGGAGGCGGGCTGATCTTCATCGGCGGCGACCGGAATGCGCAGATTGCGAAGGAACCATCCACCGCGTTCGATAAGGTTCTTCCTGTTCGCGGCGATCCGAATCCGGCGCCAAAGCAGCCGACGGCACTCGTTCTCGTGCTGGATAAATCCCTGAGCATGGAGGGCCCGAAGATCGAAATGGTAAGGCAAGCCGCGCGCGCGAGCATCGCAGGGTTGCGCCAAATCGACGAAGTGGGCTTAATCGCATTCGACAAGGAATTCCGATGGGTCTTGCCGCTGACGCCCGTCTCGGAAGCGAACGGCATTGACGCGGCGATTGAATCCATTGAAGCAAGCGGCGGCACGCGCATCTATCCGGCGCTGGAGGCCGCTTATGAAGGAGTTCTTCCGGTTCAAGCGACGCGAAAACACATCATTCTGCTCACGGATGGCATGTCGCCACCGGGCGATCTTCCGCAACTTGAACAAGACGCTGCCAAAAACCGCGTCACAATTTCCACCATTGGAGTCGGAGACGACGTCGACAGTAAGTTCCTGCAAGAGATTTCCGATTCGACGCACGGAAAGTCCTATTTCATCGAGGACCCGCACAAGATCACTGAGATCGTCAACGATGAGACGAAAAATCTGGAGAATACGGAAATCGTGGAAAAACCGGTGCACGCGATTTCCGTGCGGCCGATGGAACTCACCGATGGCATCGATTTCGCGCATTCACCTGACTTGCTGGGCTTCGTGAAAACGAAGGCCCGTACAGGAGCGGAGACGATTCTTCGCACGAACACCGGGGAGCCGCTTCTTGTTCGCTGGCAGTATGGACTTGGGCGCGTAGCCGCGTTCCTTTCCGATTCGCGCGCACGCTGGTCTGCAGGCTGGGTGCGCTGGCATTCGTATGGCGCCTTTTGGCCGCAGATCGTGCGCGATATGAGCCGCCACGATGCCGTCATACACACGGGCGTTCGCTTCAACGAAGATGGAACACAGACGACGGTGACATACGACGTGACAGAGGGTCCTGAAAAGAGTGCGGCCGCTATTCTGAAAGCTCTGGAGCCGCTTGCTGTGACGGTTACGGCGCCGGATCATTCCGCGCACCGTGTGGCGCTCCATGAGACGGCACCCGATCACTATGAAGCCGCCATTGATGCAAATCAGAGCGGACTATACAGCGTGGCGGCAGGGGGCCCCTCGTCGCTGCTGCCGGCCGTCGGTTTCGTGCGTGCGCCCGAGGAGTTGAAATCGAAATCGGTGAACGTGGCGCTACTCGAGGAAATGGCCCGTGCGACCGGAGGAACTGTGGATCCAACCGTCGCGCAGCTGCTCGATAAGAATGGTTCTCAGGGTTTGCAAAGCGAGGAGTTGTGGCCGTTTCTGCTCGTGCTGGCCTTGCTGCTCAATTTCCTCGAACTCGCGTGGCGCAAAGGCCATTTTGAGCGCTTCGTTTCGTGGACGCGGCGCAGAATTCCGGCGTTCTCTTCGCATCCTTCGCAAAACGCCGCACCCGCGCGTAGCTAGCCCGGCGCGACTGGCACCGTTTATCGGCCGGGCGATTGCTGCCGTTGCTCGAGATATGCGATCTGGAAAGCAAGGCGCTGCGGCGTGGCAGCTTCAGGCATCGCGCCCATCTTTTCCCCTAGTTCCATTGTCTTGTGCACTTGCGGCGAGTAAGCGGGCCAATGCGCGAGCGACTTTCCGTTTGGGTCGCCTTTCGCGGCAAAATTCATCCAATATGACGACACCGCATCGGAGACTTTGTGATCGACGGCTTCAACCGGATGGCCCGACAGGTCTAGATTTTCGAAAACGTAAGGCACGTCAGAAGTGTGGAACGCACCGAACTCCGGATGCTCGGGCCACGGGAGCACGCGGTCGAAAAAGTACGTGTAAACCTTTCCGCTCAGCTTCGCTTGGCTGGCCGACCAAACATCAATCGAGACGCGAGCCTGATCGCGAGCTGCAACTTTCATCATTGCGGCCACATCGTCATCGGATTTCACTGGATAGAGCTTCAGAAATTCGTCCGCCTTGTCTCCATACTTATTCTTCGCGGCCTCTTCGTATGAAGCGACGGTGGGTTTCTGCGCAGCATTGCCTGCGCTAACGCCAATGTCGTCCGCAACCATGCCAAGGAGAATCGGAACTTCGTTTTGCGGCGCCGAAGCACCGGGCGCGGGAAGTACCCATCCGTCCGCAACCGGTTGATTCGGCGACGGTGGCCCGCCACGGCCCATTGACTTGAAAATTTCCTCCGGCGAGAGCGCACGCAATTCCGCGAGGGAATGCGCGCCCTTTGCTTCTGCCCAACGAACTCCGGCCTGCTCGCGATCAGTTAAAGTGGGCTGCGCTCCGCGGCCCCCGATGAGACCGGGGCCGCTCTCGGCAATCGCCCGCACAAACAAGCTCTTTGCAAGCGGACTCTGCATCAGATCGTAGACGGAGATCGCGCCCGCTGACTGGCCGAAGATTGTGACGCGGTTTGGATCGCCTCCAAAGGCCGCAATGTTCTTATGCACCCATTGCAACGCGGCGATCTGGTCAAGCAAGCCATAGTTGCCGGAAACACCATGCTCGGATTCTTTCGAAAGTTCCGGATATGCGAGAAAGCCGAGCGGCCCGACGCGATAATTCATGTTCACGACAACAACGCCCCGCTTGGCAAGGTGCGTTCCGTCGTAAACGGCCACCGAACCCGCGCCTTCGTTGAAGCCGCCGCCGTACATGTAAACCATCACGGGCCGTCGCTCGTTCGGCGACTTCGCCGCGGTCCAGACGTTCAGGTACAAGCAGTCTTCGCTGACGGACCCCTGCTCCATGAAAGGCTCGGTCCAGGGAAGGCGTGAATGCGCTTCGTTTTGAAAGCACGCGTTGCCGAAGTGGTCGGCTTTGCGTACGCCCGTCCAATGCTCGGCAGGTTGCGGAGCTTGCCAGCGCAGCTTGCCGACGGGCGGAGCGCCGAATGGAATGCCCTTGTAGGAGGTCACGCCCAGAGAGTCGGTGACACCGGATAGCTGGCCGGCGTCCGTGGCGATGACACTCGGTTCCGCGGCATAAACCAACGAAACAGCAGCGAGCGCGACTGCTGCAATTGCGAACGTCCAAATTTGGCGGATCATGAATCCCCTTTTTCTTGGCGATGGGAATAGTGCCATAGTTATGGCTGATTCGCACGGAATACACGGCTGAGGGCCAAAGAAATGGCGTATAAGCGAGCGCTATTCTGGCGCGTGGAGCTGAGGGCTTCGCCTTGCAACTATAGAGTTGGCATGGGAAAATCGATTTGGCTTTCCGCACGATTCCTTCGCGTTTGCGTCAAATCACGGAGAATTGTGCGAAGGAAAGCGCGTGCGGCGATATCGTCTAAGGGTTAGGACGTAGCCCTCTCAAGGCTAAAATCCGGGTTCGAATCCCGGTATCGCTACCAACTCCAGATCCGTTCCACCCATTTACGAGTTGACGTAAATAATTGTGAAGCCGTCATAGCCCTTCGCGCCGACGGTCTGCATCGTCGTCGCAGTGACTCGTCGTTCCGCGGCAAGGGCTTGGTGAAAGCGCTGTACGCCCTGAACGTTTGCATCCGTGCTGGCAGGATCCGCGACTCCGCCCTTGCGCACCACGTTGTCTGCGACGATGAGCGTACCCCGATGCGCCAGCTTGAGCGACCACGAAAAGTACTCCGCATATCCCGTCTTGTCCGCATCGATGAAAATGAAATCAAAAGGGCCGCGATGGTCGGCGAGCAGCCGCGGCAGCGTTTCCTGCGCGCGTCCGAGGCGAACTTCGACCGCGCCCGATAGATCCGCGTGCGCGATATTGGCGCGAGCGATCTCCGCGTGCTTCGGGTCGGCCTCAAGCGTGACAAGGCGTCCATTGGCGGGCAACGCGCGCGCGAGCCAAATCGTGCTGTATCCGCCGAGCGTGCCTATTTCGAGAATATTCTTTGCGCCGTGACTCTTGGCCAGTATGTGAAGGAACTTGCCCTGTAATGGTGAAACGTTGATCGGATCGAGGCCCGCTGCATTGCTCGATTCAAGAGCGGAGTCGAGCGCGGGATCGGGCGGAATGTAAAGCTGCGAGAGGTATGTATCGACTGCAATCCAGTTCTGTTCGGTCATGAGTATCCCAGTGCGGCATGCATCGCGAGCCACATTTCGATTCTATGCCAAAATCGCGCAAAGTGTCAGAATGGCGACACGATGCGCAGGCTGCTCCCAATATGTCTGGATTTTGTCGTCGCGGCAAGTTTGGTTGCGCTATTCTCGGTCGTAATTCCTACCTGCGCGCAATCGGTCGCTGCGCCAAATCCGGCGCAGCAAAGTTCGCAACCTGAAACGCCTGCGTGGGAAAAGGCCGCAGGCGGACATTTGGAATTCGAGATCGCGTCAGTAAAAGAAGATCCACCCAACTCGTCCGGCGGCCGCGTAATGCCCGCGTCCAACGTGCCGCTCGCGCCCGGCGACACATTTTCTCCAACGGGCGGCCTCTTCCAGGCGACTCATTGGCCACTGATTGCCTATATCTCGTTCGCATATAAACTTCAGCCGGGCCAATTGCAATCCGTCAACAGCGATCTTCCCAAGTGGACTATGCAGGACTTTTTCGATATTCAGGCACGCGCGGGGGGAAATCCCACCAAAGACCAATTTCGGCTGATGATGCAATCGTTGCTCGCAAACCGATTCAAACTCATTATTCATTCCGAAGCGCGCGAGCAGCCAGTGTTTGCGCTGGTGCTCGATAAGCCCGAGAAATTCGGTCCCCAGCTTCGGTCGCATACCGACGGTTCGCCCTCGTGCGCACCAGCCACGGCGGCATCTGCGCTCCCGTTCACGACCGGCACGGTCGACGGCGGCTATCCGGCGGAATGTGGCTCAGTGATGATGATTCCAACGGGCAAGCGGGGCAGCGTCGGAGTGGGCGGACGAAACGTCACGATGGGCATGATCGCGAGCACGATCGACGGAGCGGGCAATTTGATCGGTGAACTGGATAAGCCTGTGATCGACGGCACGGGACTGAAGGGAACATTCGATTTTCGTATCGATTTCACGCCGCAATTGCCGTTTATGCCGAATGCAGCGGCCGACCAGAACGCACCAACTTTCCTCGAAGCGTTGAAGGACCAGCTAGGGCTAAAGCTCGATCCGCAGACGGGCGAGGTGCAAAGAGTGATCGTCGATCACGTCGATCATCCCACATCGAATTAGTGTCTATTTCGGAACCATCTGAATGATCCAATATGCCTGTACATAGGCTAATGCGCTGATCAGCGCGGCGAAAATCACCGAATGCCAGAAGGTAGAGCGCAGCACCTTCCCTTCTTGCGCCACGAGGCCGACGGTCGTCACGCCAATCGCAATGTTCTGTGGCGAAATCATTTTGCCTGCGACGGCGCCGGAGGAGTTTGTCGCGGCCAGCAGCACGGGGCTGATATGCAATTGATGGGCGGCGACAACCTGCAAATTGCCGAAGAGCACGTTACTCGCGGTATCGCTTCCGCTCAAAAAGCACGCGGCCCAGCCGAGATAACTGCTCAGCACCGGGAAAATATGGCCGGTGCGGGCCATTGCATCGCCGAGCGTGTAAGCCATTCCGGAATAGTTGTAGAGATACGCCATGCCTACGATCACGATTGTGGTCAATCCCGGAATCCGAAGCTGACGAAAGGTCGTCCATCCGGATCGCGCAATCACGGCAGGCTTCGCGCGCAAGAAAATCGCTGACAGGAACACTGCCACGAGTACCGCCGTTCCCGTCGCAAGCGGCTGGTAATTATAGAGCGCGGCGTAAGGCTTCTGATAGAGCGTGATCAGCACGGCGTTGTGCAAACGCGGAATGTGAATGCCGAGCTGTCCGTATGCCGGAACGTTGAGCAACGACCACATCACAACGACGACCGCGAGCAGAATCCATGGCATCCATGCGGCGAACGCCTGCGCAGCCGAAAGCTTCTTGCCGCTTTCGAAAGGGCGCGACTGCGCTTGCCCGTCTACTGAATTCTCTGTTTGCGGCTTCCAGACACGCAGAAAACCCAGCAGCACGATCATCGAGAGCCCTGCCGCTAAAATGTCTGCCGTGAACGGCCCAGCATAGTTCGATATCGCGAATTGTGTTGCCGCAAACGTCATCCCGGCAACAAGCGCCGCAGGCCACGTCCTCCGCAATCCGCGAATACCGGCCACAACGCACACTAGGTACAGCGGCAAAATCAGCGACATTACCGGGACTTGCCGCCCGACCATTGCGGAAAGCTTCATCAGGTCCAGACCCGTTACGCCCGCGAGCGCCACAATCGGAATGCCGAGCGCGCCAAACGCCACGGGCGCCGTATCGGCAATCAGCGCAACTTTAACGGCCATTGCGGCGTCGTATCCCAATCCGACAAGCAGAAACGCGGTTACTGCAACCGGTGCACCGAATCCCGCCGTTCCTTCAAGAAGCGCGCCGAAACAAAACGCCACGAGAATCACCTGCACGCATGGATCGGACGAAACATGCTGCTCGATCCAACGCCGCAGCAATTCAAATTTCCCAGTGTCAACGGTGAGGTTGTAGAGCCACAGAGCGCATAGCACGATCCACAAAATCGGCCAGACCGCATAAACGCCTCCGTAGATCGTGCTTGCCGCCGCCAGCACAACGGGCATTCGCCATACGAATACCGCGAGCGCCGCGGCAGCAGCCAATCCCCACAGCGAAGAGAACAGTCCACTTTTGCGCAGCCCACCCATTAGCACAAGGACGACAAACAACGGCAGTGCAGCCAGCAAAGCGGAAAATAGAGGCGAGTGCGCGGGATCAAGAGGCTGGGGCCAGATTGCCGCAAGCGCGAGAGCCATCGAAGCTCCTCAAAGAATCGGCGGCGATTCTACTAGAAGAACGCAGCTGAAATGTCACAAATATTTTCTCGGATTCCATGCTTCTCGGTGGGCGCCGTTTGCTGTTGGTTCTCTTTTTTGTCTCTATAGCGGCGAGTCGGGTTTCAGTCGGGCGCATTTTTCAGCTACAACGTCGCGAGCAATCCTGCAATCAGCGCCGCTCGTTCGGCCATTTTGCCAATCACCAAATGTTCGTTCAACGCGTGCGCCCCATCGCCGACTACGCCCAATCCATCGAGTGTCGGGACGCCGAGAGCCGCCGTGAAATTTCCGTCGGATCCGCCACCCGTTGAACCCTCGCGCAACCCAATGCCCATGTCGCGGGCGATCTTCTGCGCGTGCGCGAAAAGCATCCTCACTCCTGCGGTTCGTTCTAGCGGCGGCCGGTTAACGCCGCCCCGAACCTGAATCTTCGCACCCTTCAAAATCGGCTGCATCGATTGTAGGCATCGATTCACTCTCGCGACGTCCGCCAGCCGCGCACAACGCACGTCTACCTGTGCGCGCGCCTCCGCCGGTACTACGTTCGACGCGCTCCCACCTGCAATCACCGTCGCCTGCACCGTAATTCCACGCGCCGGATCGTTCATCTTCATCACGCGCTCTATTTGCAACGCAAGCTCATGCACAGCGTTCACACCGGCAGCAGGATCGATCCCCGCATGCGCTGCACACCCCCGCGCAATAATTTCTGCTGTGCCGACTCCCTTGCGCTGCGTCTTCAAGTCGCCGCTCGGTCCAAGCGATGGCTCGAGCACAAGCACGGCATCGCTGAGGCGCGCCTCCGCCTCAATCAATTTCCGCGAAGAATGGCTCCCGATCTCCTCATCTGAATCCCAGAAAAAGACGAGCCGTTTCGCAGGCTTGATACCCGCCTTGCGCAACGCATCCACAGCAAATAGCGCCAGGACAAGCCCCCCCTTCATATCGAATGTTCCGGGCCCAAAGGCGCGCCCGCCCACAACGCGAAAAGGCATTGTCCGCAGTGTGCCAACTGGGTAGACCGTATCGAGATGGCCAAGAATCAGCAACTGCCCTGCCCTGCCTCTCGCCTCGGGCACAATCTCTGCGCGAACGTGATTTCCAGCCTCTCGCTGCCGAATCACGCGCACGGCTGCGCCGCGCCGTCGCCATTCGCGCGCAACCATCTCGCCAAATCGATTCACCGCCGCCCTATCCGCGCTCGGCGATTCGCACTCGACAAACGCACGCAGCGTAGAGATCATCTCGTGCTCGCGCCGTCGAAGCAGCCTGACCATTTCGAGCACTTGAAAGTTGTTAGCCATGTGTTAGCGCATCAGACTAAGCAGGAAACATACCTTTTGCAAGGATGAGGTGGATTCGGCTCGGCGGAGGTAAAATAACCATATGCAAGTAACGGTCAATGTTCCCGATCAAGTCGCAGCGGAAGCGCGCGCGCGCGGATTATCGACCGAAGTCTACGTCGAAGAGCTGATTACAACCCGTATAAATACGGACAACCACCCAGAGCAACGCGAAGTGGTGGCAGCAGCCATTGACCGGATTCTTGAACGACGTGAGCGACATAAGCTGGACGGCCTAAAGATCAAAGACTTGATCAACGAGGGCCGTAAGTTCTGATGGCCGCGTTCGTCGTCGATGCTTCGGCAGCACTCCCGTGGTGTTTTGCAGATGAGGCAACTGATTGGACGAAGGCGATTCTAATCCGTGTCCGCAGTGGCGACCAGATTGTTGTGCCCGCTCACTGGACAATGGAAGTCGCGAATGCTCTTCTTTTTGCGGTACGAAGGAAACGTATCCCAAAACAAGAAGCAATTGAGTTCCTCGGTGACTTGACCGTCCTACCAATAGAAGTTGATCCCACTCCTGATCTCGCCAGAGCTTCAAATATTTTATCGGTCGCGGAGAAACATCGACTCACAGCTTACGACGCAACGTACCTTGAACTCGCCATGCGTCGGAAACTGGCGCTGGCCACGCTGGATGCTGATCTCAAAACGGCAGCACTGGCCGAGAGCCTTGTTCTGCTCTGAAAACGAACAAAATTGAGACGACTCCGCGTGCGAATGTCTTATTGCGTCTGGCGCGCCGCAGGCGCATTCGTCGGCGTAGGTGTCACAGGATTAAATTTCGCAGCCAACTCCAGCGTGGATTGAACCTCCGCAGGATTTACGTCCGTCGCCTTCGCCACCTCAACCGCAAAAACGTAGCTCGGCCCGAACATATTGCTGCGGAAGATCACCGTAGTCTCATCGGGTGAAAAACGCACATTGGGTTCCAACCGGTAATTATGGTGCGCCATGTTGACAAGCTTCTCGGACTTAAAGACACCCGGCTGCCAGAAATCTGGTGAATTCACTGCTCCCGGTCCCGTAATCATTTTCGGCCGGAACAGGTAAATCCACTCGCCGTCCGGCGCCTTGGCCACTTGACCCGGATCGCCGCCGTCGCCTGTGAACAAGTCCGCATTCTTCGTCAGATTGAAGTGAATCGACCATTCATTGCGCTGCATGTGATAAGCGGTGCGCTCGCCCGTTCCCAAGTTGTAGCTGGCAAGAAAAAAATCTTCGCCCTTCGGATATTGCCAGTCATACCAGATCGTCTTGCCGTCCAGACCCCAGAATTCGTGTCCAAAAATCTCCATCAACATCGTTCGCTTGTGGATAAGAGTGTTGTTCGTGCCGTCGGTGTGTATTGTCCAAATGCGATCCACCTTCTGCCAAGGTCCTTCATGGCAATACATCAAGAGGTTCGGATCGCTCGGTGAAAACAGAAGATGATTAATCCAATCCGTCGAGTGCAGCAGGATCCTCATTTTTCCGTTGTCCGGGCCGGAACGAAGATCGATCGTGTAGAGTAACAGCGGCTGGCGCGATGCGAGCCGCCGCTCCATCATCTGCCCCTTGGATTCCGCCTGCACGTCGCCTGCTGTGCCGTTGTTTCGCGGCGCTGGCGGCTGGTTTCCCGCCACGGCAGGTCCGTCGTTCATCGTTCCAGCAGCGAGCGTTTCGTCGGCGTTGATCGTGATTACGCTTTCTCCGCGCTGAAGTGACCCGACGACCTTCGTCACCTCGCCCGTATACATGTCCGCTTTGTATAGCCCGTTGCTGCGCGTCGCGGGATCGAACTTCGTAAAAAACACCGACGGTGTCTTGCGACCCGCCTGCACCAGACGAACGGTGTATTCAAACCGTGCTCGCGGATCATTGTCACCGGCCGGAGGCTTACCGTTTGCCACAAGCAGCCGCGTCTTCCGCGCTGCGAAGTCATAAACGTGAATCCCATCCGGCGCGGTATAAACCATCAGCTTGCCGTCAGGACTGTATGCGTTGACATTGAAGTAGAGCGATTGCGATCCCGGCTCGTCAGTCAACCGGTAGACGCGATGCCCGGTGTCCTTATCCACCCAGGTCTTCGGCAGCTCCTGCGCCCAAGCCATCGAAGGCAAAAACGCGGCAAGGACCAGTGCAAAGATTAACCGGTTAAAAATCCCATGATGACTGCCATGTTGCGCATGATTCACGGTGTTACTCCTCAAAATCCATAGAGAACCTGTTCGCCGCTGCGAATGATATAGCAACGAGTCATCAATTTGAATCGGGGTGCCATTAGGGTGCGCTTAACAGGCCAAGCTACTAAATTCCCGCATCCATCGTTCTTCATATAGAATTAAGAGGTTCACGCGAAACTTAATATTGGTATGCTCCGAGGCCAAGAATGATCCTCGATATTGACGCGATATGTAAAATTCTGCCCCACCGCTACCCGTTCCTACTCGTGGACCGCATCGAAGAGATGGAATCGAAAAAGCGCGTGGTCGGAATTAAAAACGTCACGATCAATGAGCCTTTTTTCCCCGGCCACTTCCCCAGCAAGCCTGTGATGCCCGGTGTGCTGATTATCGAAGCACTCGCGCAGACCGGCGGCGTTCTGCTGCTATCGGAAGTTGCCGATCGGGATAAAAAGCTTATCTATCTCGTCGCCGTGGACAATGTTCGCTTCCGCCGCCCGGTCGTCCCTGGCGACCAATTGAATCTCGAGCTGGTGGTCGTCAACATTCGTGGCACTTTCTGTCGCATGGATGGCAAGGCTCGCGTGAACGGAGAACTTGTCGCCGAAGCTTCGATGATGTGCAAAATGGTGGATCTCAGCGAACTCGAGCAGCCGACCCCGCAACCCACGCCGGAGCCTGCGGGCGCACAAAAATAAGCGCGTGGAATATTGAATGAGTGGACTCGATCAACTGACTGAAATCGATCCGAGAGCTGTGATTTCGTCCTCCGCTCGATTCGGCGCCGGAGTAAGAATTGGCGCCTACGCCATTGTCGGCGACGACGTTGAATTAGGCGATGGCTGCGTGCTCGACCATCACGCAATGGTGCTGGGTCCCGCCAAAATAGGGCGCAACAATCGTGTCTATCCGTTCGCGGCCGTTGGTGGCGATCCGCAAGACATTACGTTTCGCGGCGAACGCGTCTGGCTCGAAGCCGGCGACAACAATACGTTTCGCGAATTTTGCACCGTGAATCGCGGCACCGTAAAAGGCGGCGGCGTGACACGACTCGGCAGTCACAATCTCATCATGTCGTACGCCCACATCGGCCACGATGGCCAGATCGGCAATCACACGATTTTTGTGAATAATGCATCGCTCGCAGGCCATGTCACCGTGGAAGACTACGCGCAGATCGGCCCTTTCTGCCAGGTGCACCAATTCTGCCGCATCGGCCAATACGCTTACATGGGCGCAAACAGCATCATCTCGCAGGACGTGCTGCCCTACTCCATTGTCGTCGCCCCCCGCGTCACAAAATGCTACGGCACGAATAAAGTAGGCCTCGAACGTAATGGCTTTTCGCCCGAACGCATTCAAGCCATCGAACAGGCGTACCGTTTCCTGCTCCGCTCCAAGCTCAACACTTCGCAGGCAGTTTCCAAGATGCGCGAAACCCTCTCCCATTCCGAAGACGTCCTATCTTTGGTGCAATTCATCGAATCAGCCGAGCGCGGGCTCACAAAGTAGCGAAGATGACGGACGCAGCCGCCGGAAATTGGGGCCTTATCGCCGGAAATGGCGACTTTCCGTTCCTCGTTCTGGAAGGCGCGCGCAGCCGCGGCATCGAAATGGCCGTGATCGCAATTCGCGAAGAGGCTTCGCCAAATCTCGAGCGGGCTGCTAAACGCCTGCACTGGGTAAGTCTCGGAGAATTAAGCCGCGCCATCGAATTACTTCACAGCGAAGGCGTGAAGCGCGCCGTGATGGCCGGCCAGGTGAAGCACAATAAAATATTCAGCTCGATCCGTCCTGATTGGCGACTCGCGAAGCTTCTCTTCTCACTCAACACGAAGAATACAGACGCGCTGATCGGAGCCGTCGCCCGCGTTCTCGAAGATGAAGGCATCGAGTTGGTGAATTCGACTGAATTTCTTGGATCGCTGCTGCCGCAAACAGGTGTTTTGACAAAGCGCTCCCCCGATGAGTCCGAACGGGCCGACATGGAATATGGTCGCCACATCGCCCAACAGATCGCCGATCTCGACCTGGGGCAAACGGTCGTGATCCGAGACCGCGCGTGCGTCGCTATCGAAGCGATGGAAGGCACCGATGAGACCATTGAGCGCGCCGCTAGAGTTGCAAGCGGGCAGCGCCTTGTGGTGGTAAAAGTGAGCAAGCCGAAGCAGGATATGCGCTTCGATGTCCCGGTTGTGGGGCGCAAGACAATCGACGTAATGAAGCAAGCGAACGCGACGGCGCTCGCCATCGACGCAGGCCGAACACTCCTCTTCGAGCGCGACGACCTGATTCGCGCCGCCGACGAAGCCGGAATCGCAATCGAGGCCTTCGCCGTTGAGAAAACGGACGCAAAGAAGAAATCGTGACAGCAAAGAAGATTCGCGTAGCGGTAGCAGGCGTGGGCGGCTTCGGCAAAAATCACGCCCGCGTCTGGAGCGCCATGGAAGGCGTGGAACTCGCCGCCATCCTTGACGAAAATAAAGAACGCGCGGAGCAAGTCGCGGCGGAGTTCAATACGAAGGCCGTCGTTGGCCTCGACGACCTCGCAGCAGCCGGAGTTGACGCCGTGAGCGTGGCAGTTCCGACGAGGAATCACGCCGATGTTGGTTGCCGCCTGCTTGATGCGGGCGTCGACGTGCTCGTCGAAAAGCCAATGGCAGCGTCCCTTGCCGAAGCCGACAAATTGATCGCCGCCGCAAAACGCTCAGGACGCATTTTGCAGATTGGCCATGTCGAGCGCTTCAACGGAGCCGTAACAGCTGCGCAGAAAATTATTTCCAAGCCGATGTTTTTCGAAGTCCATCGCCTGGGCATCTTCACACCGCGCAGCTTGGACGTGGATGTGGTATACGACGTGATGATCCACGATTTGGACATTCTGCTGGCGCTTGTCGACGCGCCTATCGTGGATTTGAAAGCAGTTGGGATCCCAGTGATTACGGACAAAGTGGACATCGCTCACGCGCGCGTGGAATTCGAAACCGGCACTGTCGCGAACGTCACCGCGAGCCGCGTCTCCACCGAGCGCGTCCGCAAAATGCGCTTCTTTCAGGCGCACGAATACATTTCGCTCGATTTCGCAAGACAAGACGTGCTGCGCATCCGCGTTCAACCTGGCACGCCGCAACCAGGAATCGGCTTTGAGAAGTTGCCGGCCACGACCGAAGAGCCGTTGAAAGCGGAGTTGGCGGCGTTCGCCGATTGCGTCCGGACGCGAAAGGCTCCTGTGGTCGACGGAGCTGCTGGACGCCGTGCCCTTGAGCTAGCCGATCGGGTCATGGCTGGCATCCAAGAACATGGGAAGCGCGTCCAAGCAAGCGCCTTCGCATCTCTATCGACTCCGTGACGACACCGTGACCAGACAATGATCAGCCGCACATTGGTGCCCCGCGACGTGAAGCCCGTCAATGGCGACGAGCTCAAGAAAGCGGGTAGCCGTGTGACCACCGACATGGATGACCGCATGGTCGTCCCGGCCGGTCCGTCCGATGCCCCGCCGCTGAACGGCAAATCGAATATCCCACAGCACATGCCCCTCGGCGTGCTGGTGGACCGCCTGCTGGTCGCACGCGACATGCCGATCAAACCGATCGAGCGATCTATCGAAACACAAGAAAAGGGCGTGATGGCACTCGAGGTTCTCGATGCGCGAATGCTCGTGCCGGCGCACGTGAAACCGCTCGAGCCGGAGCAGCAGGAACCATTCGCGCCCATCGACGCGGCAAAGTTTCGCGACGTCATCGAACCGGACATTTTCATTACCGGCGACGCCAATCTCCTGATTGAATCCGAAGAAAAGCACGACGCGAAGTGGGACAATCTCGCTCGCATCGGCTCTATTGCCGCTCACATCGTTCTGATTCTCTTCCTCGTCAACATAGGGAAAATATTCAAGCCGAGGGTTCCGACGCAGGCAGATCTGGATCGAGCTAAGCAGGCGTTGAATTTTGTGTATCTGCCTCCGGAAACGACCACTCCGCCGCCACCTGTGCCGAAAATGCCGCGCATCCCTCCCAAGCTGCTTGAGGCCACGCCGCCCCCGGTGGAAGCGCCCGTCCAGCCTGCGCCGCAACCCACGCCGCAGCCTGTGAAGCCGCAGCCGGGTTTGCCCGAAGCTCCGACGCCGCACACGGCTACGCCGCAACCTCCCACGCCCCAACAGCCTCCCCCTCAGGTAGCTGAAAATCTTCCGCCTAAGCCTTCAGTACTGGAGCCGATTAAGCCGCAGAACAACCATTTGAATTTACAACTCCAGAACCAATCGCCGGGCCAAATCCTCCAGCAGCAAGAACAGGATGCATTGAAACAACAACGCAGCGGAGGAACGTTCTCGAGCGAAGGCCAATTCCCAACAAGTCCGGGCGGCCAAGGCCCTTCTGTTGGCAATCAGGTTCAGATACTGACGCCCACAGAAGGAGTCGACTTTAAGCCTTATGTTCAGCGCATGCTCGAGACCATAAAGCGCAACTGGATGGCGGTTATGCCGCAATCGGCGATGCTTGGCGACAAGGGCGTCGTCTACGTTACCTTCCAAATAAATCCTGACGGCAGCATTCAATCGTCCGATCCGCAAATGTTGGGCACATCCGGCAAGCCCCCACTCGACAACGCAGCAATGTCGTCCATCCGTGCGTCCAATCCTTTCGAGCCGTTGCCCAGGGAATTCCACGGGCCTTACATGCGGTTCGGAATCTACTTCCTGTATAATTTGCCCGTCGAATACCTCAATCATCACTAGACGATTCCTGTGCAAATCAATCGCACGCAAGTAGCGGGCGCACTGTTGCTCGCCGGGTTGGTCCTCTTGATCGTTCTTTTCCGCTATTGGAAATTTGGGGGATGACTGGCCCTCCATCCACGCTGGCGCCATTGATTGTCGTGCTGGGGCCAACCGCGTCAGGCAAATCTGCCCTCGGAATTGAGTTGGCTCGCCGGTTCAACGGCGAAATCGTGGTTTGCGACTCGACGCAGGTCTACCGCCATTTCGATATCGGCACAGCCAAAGTCCCCGCTGCCGATCAGTATGGAATCCCGCACCATCTCACCGACCTTGTCGAGACAAATCAAGTGTTCACGGCAGGCGAGTATCGCAGGCGCGCCATCGCCGTCTTGGATGACCTGAAGCGCCGAGGCAAGGTGCCCGTTCTCACCGCGGGCACCGGCCTTTATCTCCGCGCATTGCTCGAAGGCCTCGCCGATGCACCAGAACGCTCCGAAGAACTGCGTTCGCGGCTACGCGAAACAGCCCAACATCGCGGCCCCGAGTATCTCCACCGGCTGCTCGCCAAAATCGATCCAGATGCCGCGAAGAAAATTGCCGTTCGTGATGCGCAGAAGGTGATCCGCGCAATCGAGATACGCACGTTGGCACGCCAAACAGTCGGCGAGGTTCATCGCACCGGACGCGAAGCGCTTCAAGGCTTTCACGTTACCAAAGTCGGCCTCTCGCCAAACCGAAAGGCTCTTTATGCGCACATCGAGGCGCGTACGCGCGAAATGATTGCCGCAGGCTGGCTTGAAGAGGTACGAGCGCTCGTAGCCAAAGGAATCTCGCCAGATGCAAAGCCCTTCCAATTCATCGGCTATCGTGAGTTAGCGAACCATATCGACGGAAAAATCAGCCTCGAAGAAGCCGTCACCCGCATCCAGCAGGCGACGCGGCAATTCGCGAAGCGCCAAATTACTTGGTTTCGCCGCGAACCGGACGCCCACTGGCTCGAAGGCTTCGGCACCGACCCAGCAGTAATCGCAAATGCTGCCGCGGTGGTTGCTAACCTAACGAGTTAACACCCTGTGGTTGGAGACTTTTTGAGCCAGTTTCAGCGCGCAACAGACTCCAGCGGCTGAACATCGCGTTCGACCTTCGACCCCAACTCACCTTCGGCAACCTGCAACTCGTAGTGCAGTTGCATGTTCAGCCAAAATTGCGGCGTCGTTCTGAAGTAACGGGCTAACCGTAACGCTGTGTCGGACGTGATGCCGCGCCGCTCGTTAACGATCTCCGCGATCCGCGTCACCGGTACGTGCAGGTCCGCGGCCAACCGGTTCATGCTCAAGCCATAAGGTTTCATGAACTCTTCTCGAAGCTGTTCTCCCGGATGGATGGGCTTAAGTTTTTTCGCCATTGCTGTCTCCTAGTGATAATCCACGATCTCGACCTGGTGTGCATCGCCTTCGCGCCATAAGAAGCAAATGCGCCACTGATCGTTGATCCGAATGCTGTGCTGGCCCGCACGGTCGTCCCTCAACGCTTTGAGGTGATTTCCGCCCGGAACGGCCAGGTCGCTGAGCCTCGCCGCGAAATGGATTTGCTCCAACTTCCGCCGCGCGACGCGCTCAATGGCCTTGAACCGCCGCACCGGTTCAAGACGAAACAGCCGCTCGGTATCGCGGCAGCGAAAGGACCTGATCACAAAGCAAGTCTATAACGCTGAACGTTATACTTCAACTGCGCCAAACCCGTGAGCAAGCTCGTGCTTGCGCAGTCGTGAACCCGGAATCCCAACGGGCACTCCAAGTCGCTTGACCCATCGTTCCAGTACGAGTATCTTTCCAACTTACATACGCCCACGTATGGCTAGCCCATCTCCTGTTCGATCGCCACTTCATCCAAACGACTGGATACGAGCAGGCATTGCTCGGCTTGCGAACGACGGTGTCGAATCCGTCCGAGTCGAAGTGCTCGCGCGCGACCTTGGAGTCAGCAAAGGCAGTTTCTACTGGCATTTTCGCGACCGCGATGAACTCCTAATGAAAATGCTCCAGTCCTGGGAGACTTCCGAATCGGATTGGCTATCCAGCGAGGAAAACGAACTCGCGGAAAAGCCGAACGCCGCGACGCGATGGGCGCGATTCGTGGAGCGAAGCGCCGAATCGGACAGAATCCGCGAAGAAATCGCCGTACGCGCATGGGCTCGGCGCGACGAGCGAGTGGCGGGTCGCGTGGCCGACATCGAAAGGCGAAAAGCCGGCGTAATAGCGAACATTCTCGGCGAAGTTGGCTTCGCCCGTGAGACAGCCGACTCCTGGTCTGAAATGGTGTGCCTGGTCTATTCGGGTTGGCTGGATCGGACAGCCCGCGATGGCCAGTTCAGGCTGGCGGGCCGAGGTTTGGGTGACTGCCTCTCTGAATTGATATTGGCCGCGTCCGCGAAAGCTACCGCTGCAAATCGGTGAACCCCGACAGATTTTCACTGCGTCTAAGAGACGGGAAGCGACGAAGGCTTAGTGTCAGAAGTTAAAGTTCTTTACCTGTTGTCACCTTCTGTCACATCTCCGCCGATGTCATAATACCGGCACACGAGAATTGCGGCGTCAATGCAGCGAGAAGTGTCCCTTCCGTCTGCTACCGGCGAGGAGCTTAAGAAGGCATGTGGATCGTCCGGCTTGCGTTACGCAGGCCCTATACATTTGTCGTCGCCGCGATCTTGATCCTGATTGTCGGCGTCGCTTCGATCATCCGCACTCCTGTCGACATTTTCCCCAATATCGACATTCCGGTGGTAAGCGTCCTCTTCAATTACAGCGGATTTTCTCCCGAGGACATGTCGAGCCGGATCGTCTACATTTACGAGCGTATTCTCACAACCACTGTCGACAATATCGAACACATCGAATCGGAGTCGTTGGATAGCCGCGGCATCGTCAAAATCTACTTTCAGCCCGGCACGCAAATTGCGACGGCCATTGCGCAAGTCACTTCCGTTTCCCAGACCATCGTCAGGCAGTTGCCCACCGGAACCACGCCGCCGCTCGTCATAACCTACAACGCCTCCACAGTTCCCGTGCTGCAACTCGCGCTCTCTGGGCCGGGCTTGAACGAGCAGGAACTATTCGACTCCGGCGTAAATTTCTTGCGTCCGCAGCTTGTGACGATCCCCGGTGCGGCTGTGCCATATCCCTATGGCGGCAAGCAGCGGACGATCATGGTCGATTTAAACTTGCCGGAACTGCAAGCAAAGAATCTCTCGCCCGTCGATGTGGCGAGCACGATTGCGTCACAAAACCTGATTCTGCCTGCCGGTTCGGCCAAGATCGGTCCATACGAATACCAAGTGGACATGAACGGCCCGGCAGAGAATATCCGCGACCTGAATAACCTGCCGATCAAAACTGTAAACGGGTCGACGATTTACATTCACGATGTTGGCAACGTCCGAGACGGATTCACACCCCAAACGAATATTGTTCGCGTGAACGGCAACCGTGCGGCGCTGATGTCCGTGCTCAAATCGGGTGCCTATTCAACGTTGGACATCATCAAGAACATTAAGGCGAAGCTGCCTCAGATCGAGGATGCGCTTCCCGTGAAGGTGGACATTCGGCCGGTATCGGACCAATCGATCTTCGTGCTTGCATCCATCAAAGGCGTGATTCGCGAGGGCGCAATCGCGGCCGTGCTCACCGGGCTGATGATCCTGCTCTTCCTCGGAAGCTGGCGCAGCACGGTGATTATCGCCATTTCCATTCCGCTCTCTGTTCTCACGTCTTTGATCGTACTAAGCGCGCTCGG
This sequence comes from Candidatus Acidiferrales bacterium, assembly GCA_035279845.1. Lineage (GTDB taxonomy): Bacteria > Acidobacteriota > Terriglobia > Acidiferrales > UBA7541 > Palsa-295. Next base: position 21,769 of record DATEGW010000210.1, read on the forward strand.
CGAGACGATCAACATCATGACGCTCGGCGGCCTCGCGCTCGCCGTCGGCATCCTCGTTGACGATGCCACCGTCGCAATGGAGAACATCCATCGCAATCTCGATCAGGGCAAGGAACTTTATCAGGGCATCCTCGATGGCTCGGCGCAAATTGCGGTTCCCGCGCTCGTTTCAACCCTCGCAATTTGCATCGTCTTCGTGCCGATGTTTTTCCTGACGGGTGTCTCGAAATATCTATTCGTCCCGCTGGCCGAAGCTGTCGTGTTTGCGATGCTCGCGTCCTACTTGCTCTCGCGAACGCTCGTACCCACGATGGCCCGCTACCTGCTAACGCAACAGACGGAAGAGGAGCGGCGCGAACTGACCGCAAGATCTCGCAATCCGCTTGTCAAATTACAGGCAGCATTCGAATCCGGCTTCGAGCGATTCCGGCACGGCTACCACAGCATGCTGCAAGGAGCGGTGCGGCACCGCAAGGTGTTCACCTTATGCTTCCTCGCATTTTGCGTGCTTTCGTTTGCGCTGCTTCCTCTCGTTGGCGAGGATTTTTTCCCTCGCGTCGATAGCGGCGAATTCAAATTCCACATTCGCGCGCCCATCGGAACCCGCATTGAAGAAACCGCCAGCCTTTGCGATCAAATCGAAACTGATATTCGCCAGACGATTCCCTCATCGGAATTGACCAGCATCGTCGACAACATCGGCTTGCCCTATAGCAGCATCAACCTCTCATATAGCAATTCGGCGCCGATCGGCCCCGAAGACGCCGACATTCAGGTGGAATTAGCGGAAAATCATCGGCCCACAATCGACTATGTGCGAGACCTTCGCAGGAAGCTGCCGCGGGACTTTCCCGGCGTGGAGTTCTACGAATTGCCGGTGGACATCGTCAGCCAGATTCTTGACTTCGGTTTGCCCGCCCCGATCGACATTCAGGTGGTAGGCCGGAATCAGGTGGCCAACCACCAGTTCGCTGACGAGTTGATGAACAAGCTAAAATTCGTGCCCGGAATCGTCGATCTGCGCATCCAGCAGCCGCTGAACTATCCGCGTCTGCACATCGACGTGGATCGCACGAAAGCCAGCCAGGTTGGCCTCACGCAGCGGGACGTGGCGAGCAACCTGTTACTTTCTTTAAGCGGCAGCGGCCAGGTTCAACCAACATTCTGGATCGATCCGGCAACGGGCGTCAGCTACTCCGTCAACGTCATGTCTCCGCAGTACCGCGTCGATTCGCTTTCAGACCTGCAAAATATTCCCGTCACGGGTGGCGGGAATTCAGCTCCACAGATTTTAGCGGGCCTCGCTTCCTTCAGCCGTAGCGGTGAGATGGGCGTAATTTCGCACTATAATATTCAACCCGAAATCGATATTTTCGGCGCA
>DATEGW010000211.1:0-23326 GCA_035279845.1 Candidatus Acidiferrales bacterium
GGCAATTTTTAACAGGATGTATCGGGCGCCGAAGAGCACGACCTGATCGGCCCCGTTGTACTTGACAATCGAACCCAAGCTGGCCTCTACGCCGAAATGATGCACGATGTAGGCGCGAATCGCATAGACCACGCCGAGAGCCAGGGCAAAAAGTGCCAATTGCCAGGGCGCTGGAAGCAATTCCGCGATTGCTACGTACGCGCACGCGGCGACGAGCCATAGCAGTCCGAGCGGATGTGCCAACACGATCAGCGGCACCAGCAAAAGCGGCAGTACGCGCTCCCATCTTCTGCCGCGCCAAAAGATCGCGATCCCGAAAAATGCCAGACCCAGCGACAGATAGTAGTTGAACAGGCCGAGGTGAAATGTCCAACCGTAAGTGGCCAGCGCCAGAAACGGAGTAAGGAGCCAGGGTGCTCGCCTGGTTGCTGCACACGCCAGCGCGAACGCGCCCCAAAAGAAGACCAAGACGCAGATAGATACGGCAATCCGTGCCGCCGCGTGCAGGCTCACGAATGCGCCCGCGGCCGTGAGCATGTAATCGAAAAGGATGTTTGTCCACTGCTGCGCCAGGTGCATGTCTGTAACTTGACCGTGGCGAATCAGTTGCGCGAGCCAGGCATTGTAAAGATGGCTTCCGAGATCGGACGAGACAATGTGGCGATGCCAGAAGCAAGGAATCAGCAGCACGCCGGAAGTGACGGTTACTCTCCACCAATACCTACGAAGAAAGGCGCCAACCTCCGGGAGCGCGGGCCCGTTTTCGCCCAATTCGGTGCGGCTGCCCGGATGCCTGAATTCCGTAACTACGTGGTCGGCGGCTGTACCCAACGTACTTGCAGTTCCTTCTAACATCGTCGCGAGTCAAAGATAGCACGAGTCTCAGAGGGTCTTTTGCGCAACGAAAAGCGGTTAGGCTGTGTGGAGGATGCTGAGGCAAATGGGAGGACTGGCTTCGGGTGAAGCCCGTTAACGCTTTGGCGGAACGGGTGTCGTGGCAGGCCGGGCGCTCATCGGTTTCTTGCGCTCCGAGGGATCCCAATCGTCCGGCGGAAATGAGATACGCCAAAAAAGGGGCGAACCTTCGGTGAATTCGATGCCGACTTCGGTCTTTCCGCCGTCCTTCTTGCCCATGAAGATTACCGTGCAGGGCAGTTCTTCGGTCGTGCGAGGGTTCAGGAGCAAAAGCTTTTGCGTGCGGACCACGGGCGCTTGCAAGCGTAGCAAGCAGCCATTGGCATTGACGGAGACGGTGTGCGTCTTTTCCTCAAACGGTGGTTTCGCGTCGGGGCAACGCACAATGATCGGCATCGCGATGTGTACGCGCTGCGTCCGTCGCCGATCCGAGCTGCCGATTTCCCCGCCAACCTGACCCGCGGGTTTTATCTCAGCCATTCGTCCGCCCCTCTTGGTGTCGCTTGCTAGCTAGCGCACCTGCATCGGCCAGCAGAACCCCAGTCTATACCAGAGGCTTAGGGCTGCGGCGGAGATGTGTCCAAATCCGAAAGGTGCGGCTGATGCGCATCAAGAGTGTCTATGCTGCAGAAGAATCGTACGTTAGAGGAAGAGTTTTGCACAATTGAGAATTCTTTGGGAGGGGCTGGTGCTGTAAGTCAATCCCTACAAGGCACTTAGGAAATGGCGAGGCACGTATTATTTTGGGCTCTAAATTGGTCGTTTGACACGGAGGATTATGGGAGGGTATCTCTGTGAGGCGACATCTGATTGTGTTAGCGGTGAGCCTGATTGCTTTCATTGCATTTGGCGCTAATCAGGTTAAGGCGGATTCGATCGGCGGAATTTCGCTTAGCTCCTGCACTAGCGGTACTGGTTGCCCAGCCGCGACCTATACTTTTGACGTCAGTAACACCTCTGCCAAACTGACGATTACGATAGACGGCCCCGTAAGCTCGACGAACGACTACATCACGGCGGTAGACCTCGGCATCACGTCAGCCAATAACACGGTCAGCGGTCTTACCTTAAGTCAAGCTCCTAGCTTGCCCTTGGGTGACACCTGGAATATCACAAGCGCGGGAGCGCTCACGTCCGGCGGTTCCTGCGGCACTGGCAACGGTGGCTTCATCTGCGCTGATTCTACTCCGACGGATGCATTGCTCATCGCAACCGGTCAGACCTACACATGGAAATGGACCTACAATGCGCTACCGTCAATACAGACAGCGGATAACGTCCACATAGGAGCTGAGTACGGCCCAAACCAGGGGAACAACAAGGGCTTGATCGTTTCAACGACCCTGTCAACGTCCGTTCCAGAGCCGTCGAGCATCGTCTTGTTGGCATTCGGGCTTCTTGCCGTCTTGGCTTTTTCCCCGAGAAGGGCGAGAACCGTAGCCTAAACGCAACATATTCGGAATGATTTGAGGCTCGCTGCTTAATCGCAGCGGGCCTTTTTTTTCCAAACGAACGGAACAAAACCGAAGAATGGTCGTGCAGACACAAAAAGGGCGGACCGTTTCCCATCGGCCCGCCCTTTTTAATTGAAATTTAAAACTAGAGGCTGGTAACGTTCGCTGCCTGCAGACCTTTCGGCCCACGGGTTACTTCGAATTCAACAGCCTGGCCCTCGTTCAGCGATTTGTACCCCTCCGCCTGAATAGCGGAGAAGTGTACGAAGACATCTTCGCCGGACTGGCGCTGGATGAACCCGTACCCTTTGCTGGCGTTGAACCACTTCACTGTTCCTTGTTCTCTCACTTATTGTACTCACTTTACTTTAAGCTATTTGTGCTTCTTCACAGCCTCCAGCCGTGGTGCTAAAGAGGCGCGACATCACGATCGCCTTCTCTTTAAACGGATCTGCGGGTGTTGCAGAGCAGCAAACGCACCGAAGAGCCTAGCAGAACTCATCCCTTATACCTAATGAAATCTGTGATACAGCGGCCTGAGGCAGCACAGGATCGGGCTACGAGGTCGCCCACATTGCCGCGTCCGTGAGCTTCGGCGTATCATGAAATCCGCTGCGAGAAGGCATTCGTGCGCCGGTTGTGCCGTCCCGGGAGAGCTGCCATGAAAAAAGTGCTAATCGTCGTCGGAATTGTTATTGCCGTCCTAATCGTCGCAGTAATCGCCCTCCCATTTTTCGTCGACGCCAATGCTTTCAAGCCGACTCTTGAAAGCGATCTCTCCACGAGTCTCGGCCGCAAAGTAGAGATCGGCAATATCTCGTTAAAAATCTGGTCCGGCTCGATTGCCGTAGACAACGTCGCCATCGCCGACGATCCCGCCTTCAGCCAGAAGGCATTCCTCACGGCACAGCAACTGAAGGCAGGCGTTGCGCTGATGCCGCTCATTTTTTCAAAGAAGCTCGAGGTACTCTCACTCACAATCGACGCTCCAAAGGTTTCGCTGGTCCGCTCGAAGTCCGGCACATGGAACTTTTCAAGTTTGGGTGGCAAGAATGCCAAAGAGCAGTCGACGAGCGGCAGTTCCGCTAATGCCGAAGGTATATCGGTGCAAAAATTCTCCATCACGAATGGCAAAATGACTGTCGCCGAGGCGAACGGCAAGGCGCGCACGTACGACAACGTCAGCCTAGTTGCTGAAAACATCTCCTATACTTCGAAATTTCCATTTCAGTTTTCAGCTAATACGCCCGGCCAGGGCGCGGTTAAGCTCACAGGCGAAATGGGCCCGGTGAACAGCACGAATGCCGCAATGACTCCCCTTCACGCAAAGCTTGACGTGCAGCATCTCGATCTTGCCTCGACCGGCTTCGTCGATCCGTCCAGCGGCCTGGGAGGCGTTGTCGATTTCAGCGGCGATCTCGATTCCGACGGAAAGATGATCGACTCGCATGGCAGCGTCAGCGCGCAATCGCTAAAGTTGACAGCCGGAGCTTCGCCTTCCACGGTCCCCGTCAACGTTGATTACGAAACGACCTACAATCCGACAAATCAGACCGGCCTCCTCAAGCAGGGGAATGTTCATGTTGGCAAAGCCGTCGCGAACCTCACCGGTTCCTATGATGCGTCTGGAAACCAGACAACCGTGAATATGAAATTGAATGGGCAGGCAATGTCGGTTCCGGACCTCGAAGGCGTTCTTCCTGCGGTAGGCGTAAGGCTCCCTTCCGGCGCAACGCTCCAGACCGGAACGCTTGACACGACGCTCGCGATCAACGGATCGGTCGATAAGCTCGTCATCACTGGTCCGATCACGCTTTCCAACGCGAAGATGGCCGGCTTTAGCCTAAAAGGCGCTCTCGGCGCTCTGAGTTCGTTTGGCGGATTAGGCGGTTCGTCGGGTTCGGATACGGAGATACAGACGCTTCATGCTGATGTGCGCGTGGACCCATCCGGGCAGCACGCGGCGAACTTGAATGTCGTGGTCCCAACGATTGGCACGGTGACCGGGAGCGGCGATGCCGCTGCGAATGGCGACCTTAACTGCAAAATGGTGGCCGCTCTATCAAACGCAGGCGCGGGCGGCACGGTCAATGCGCTCATTGGCGGAAACGGCTCGAAAGGCATTCCGTTTTTTGTGAAGGGAACAACTTCGCATCCTGTCTTTCAGCCTGACATGGCGGGCATGGCTAAGAGTTTCCTCGGCGGCGCGGCGAACGGCACGGGGGGATCCACTAACGGAGCGGCAGGCAGCGCAGCAGGCGCGGCCGCCAGCGCTTTGGGCGGACTCTTCGGCAAGAAGAAAAAACCATAAACTCCTTGAAGTGCGCTATTGCGAGGTTGGCAGGACGCGCGGATTGAAAGTCGTGTTTGGCGCCGGAGTGGTGCAGGGGGAGCTGCTCGCGCAGATCTTGTTTAGTGCGTTAGAAAAATCGGCTGGAGCTGCGAGGCCATCCAAGGGCTCGGCATAGACCGTGTAGTTGTGGCCGACCGGCAGCCGTTCGATATCGTAAGAGCCGTCAAATTGCGGTGCCGTTCCGCTGGCGTTGCAACTCCAACCTGAAAACGATCCGGCAACTACCGCGCCTGTATCCGAGTCGGTGATGACGACGTGCGCACCGAAAACGCCTGTGACGCTCCTTCCGGACGGCGGCGACGGAAATGCCACCAGGGAAAATAGGTTCGCGGGCAGCACCCGGCCATGAATCGTTCCGATATCGATCGCGTCTTGCGGATCGGGATAGAGAGCGCGGATGCCCGTGCGGTCGTCATCGGAGAGCGGGCCATCGGGTGTTTGCACCGATGGACGCGCGCCGAGAAATTGGCCTGGAGGCGGCGCGTAGGGAAACATGATGGCGCGCCATACGGCCGAGTGATCTAGTCCGAACCAGTGGCCGATCTCATGTGTGAGCAGCGACTCCAGATCATAGGCCGCGGGCGTGCCTGCGAGCGCAGCCGGAGTTGCGAAGTTGACTTGACCATCTGGGCGAAAAAGCGTGTCCGCATCGAGGATTTGGCCTGCAAACGTCGCCGGTTGGGCGCCAACAATGCTTACTCCGGGTGCGTTCGCCGTAATCACGCGAGTAAACGCGAGGACGCCGGCTGTGAATCCGGCGCTTGGTTGATTGAAGCAAATGGTGTTGCGTCCATCGACATTACTTTCCTGATCGTTTGAGCATGCATTTGCTGATGCAACGCGGACGAGCGGCGCAACCATGCCTGGGTACGCTTTTGTGTTGAACGTGGTGCCGACCACCCCGGTCCAAGCGCCGAATGAATCTTCGATGGCCTGCTCGACTTCGTCGCGCTGCGCGCTGGTGCCCTGCGGCGCGACCGTAAGGATTGCGTGCGTTGTAGGCAGCGACGCGCTCCATTGGCGGTCGAGGGGCGTCTCTAGTGAAAGGCTCCAGCGATCCGTCTGCGGGCAACCTGGCGCACGTGGCGCCGTCGAATCAAACAGATAAGCGCTCGCAGCGGGTGCGAGAATGATCGCTGTCCCCAAAACGCTAATCGTGAGCCGAATATTCGCGCGCATCATTGTTGCGGGCCTGCTTCGTTTTTTAATGCGGCTTCGACTTCAGACCTGAACTCGCTGATGGTTTGCTTGTGAATTCCGCTTGCTATAAAGCGGCGAGTCAAAGGATTGTACGTTTGTAGTTGTGCCGTGTCTTGCGTCACTCGTTCTTCTCCTGTGCCTGCGTCGCGACGAACGCGAAACGTACCCTGGCGCCAGCTGACAACGGAATAGTCACCTAACGGAGTGCGTTGAAGAAAGAGGATCACGTCCTCTCCCGGACGAAAATGCGGAACGCCTGAGACGATCGAAGTGAATTGCACGGTTCGGCCGCCAAGCAGACGTACCGTAATCCGGCCATTCGCCGCGCCCCGCCAACTCTCTTCCACGTCGAATGCTGTAAAGGTCCAGAGTTCGCCACTGTCCCATTGCGTGGTATTTGCGATGCAACGCGCACGAACAATCGCCTGTGCGGCGCGCGCCATCTGCGCGACGCTCATTTGCATCAGCGTGGTCGCGCGGAGCGTGGCGGCCACGGAGGCGCATAGAAGAACGATACTGAGTGGCGTCATTAGGCGACGAATTGTCATTTCACCTCCAGGATTCCGGTCGCAATTCCTCGGTCGTTGTTCAATGTGGTAACAAAAAGAGTGCGGACTCCCGGCAACGTATCGCTCGTGATCTGCAAATCGAGTTTGATCATCCCGGCGAATAAGCCGGCGATCGCGGAAGCCGTCACGCCGATATCGGAGCCATTCGGCGCGGCCGCCGGGCCCGTGAACGCGTATGTAAATGTGGGGTCGAGTCCGTTGCCGTAGACGCAGATGCTCACCGTCTCGGCTCCAGACGGCGGACGCGTGATGGTTAAAGGCGAGCCTCGAACTGCGCACGTGCCTCCCGCAGCAAATGTCCCCACCGATTGAATGTTTATTGCCGACGCGACCGCAGCCATCGTCGGATCGGTCACAACGACGTCAGTATCGTTTGCCGCAGGTGCCGACGAAGTGAGGGAGATCGCGGCCGCGGAAGTATCGAATGGAACGATTACGAATGGCACCGGGTTGGAGAGCGCGCCGGGTGTACCGGGATTTCGCACCTCGATCACTATCGTTTGTGCGGCCGTCACATCGGAGGGTGCTAGAGCGATTGCGCATTGGCCGGCCGAAGAGCATGTTGTTGCGCGCGGGACGCCATTGAGCAACAGAACTGATGACGCGCTGCCGCTGCCTGGGGCGAAGTTCACACCGCGCACGATCAGCGGGAAGCCCTCGACGGCGCCTGCGGTCACGCTGGAAGGTAGTATCGATTCAATTGTAGGCCCGCTTGAGATCACTACGGTCGCGGTGGCGGATTTGCTCGTATCAGCCTGACTCGTCGCGGTGATCGTAATTGCGTTGGGCGAAGGGGCGGTCTCCGGCGCGGTGTAGAGACCCATTGCGTCGATTGTGCCGCACGCCGCGCCTGTGCAGCCTGCGCCGCTGGTGGCGCTCTGCACGGCCCACGTGACGCTCGTATTCGCGGTGCCCGCAATGTTCGCGAGAAATTGTTGCGCGTCAGGCTGCGAACTTGATGGCGGCAGGAAGATGTATGCAGGTGAAACGGCGATGCTCACCGGGCCCGAAGGTCCTGTAATTGTTAGTGTCGCATCACCGCTGCGCGAAGTGTCCGCGACGCTCACGGCCGTGAGAGTGACTGGATTTGCCACAGGCACGCTTGCAGGCGCGAAGAAATCGACTGCGCCCGCCATCGGAGCAACGGGAGCCTGGCACGGCATGGATTCAGGGATACATATTTCCCCGATCGCCGCGTTGCCGTTCGCAACCCCATTGACAAACCACGAGACTGCTCCATCTGCGGTGCCGGACACATTTGGCGTGATGGCAGCGCGCTGAAATGCGGCGACACTTGCTGACTGCGGCGACAGCGTTACGCTCACGTCGCTTGTGATCGTGATTGAGGAAGTGACGGAAGCCGCACCTGACGTGACAGCGCTTGCCACGGCATGGATTGTGACGAGATTCTTCTTCGGCAGATCGGGTGGGGCAGAGTAGAGCGCCGTGCTCGCGATGATCGGCACGATAGTTCCATATGCCGCATTGCCGCCCGGAATGCCATTCACGTCCCAGGCGATAGTTGCGCCATCGGCAAGGCAGAACGAGGCGTTGAATGCTTGCGTGCTGGACAGGAAGACGTTTGCGGACTGGGGCGAAATGGTGGCGGTGGCCGCGCAGATGATTGTTGCGCTCGCACTCGCTGTCTTTGAACTGTCGGCAACGCTCGTGGCACTCACAGTTACCGTTGGAGGGAAAGGTATCGCGGCGGGTGCTGTGTAGATAGCTGTATCCTGTGCGCTCGCGACGATAGTGCCGAGCGCCGCATTTCCGCCGGAAATGCCGTCGATGCTCCAAGTGACTTCCGATGCCGGATATCCACTGGACGAAATCTTTGCGGTGAACGTCTGTTGCTCGCCCTCAGCAACGTTGATCAAAGGCGGAGCAATTGCCAGAGCTAGGTCGTCCTGGATCGTGATGGTTGCAGACGCGCTGGCCGTAGCGTCGGCCACGCTGGCTGCGGTGATAGTGACGCTTGCCGGTGCAGGCAGAATTCCCGGTGCCGTGTACGTGCCATCGGAAGAAATCTCGCCGAATGTTCTGCTTCCGGCCGCTTGGCCGTTGACTTCCCAAGTGACGGCTTCATTTGTGGACCCGGTTACGGTCGCCTGAAACTGTTTCGTCTGGCCGAGCAAGAGTGTCGCTGCGGTTGGCGTAACTGTTATTGAAATCGGTGACGAGAGTGGTGGATTGCTTGGAGGATCGTTGGGAACGTTCGTTGTTCCGGTGGCGCAACCGACAATTGCGGCCGAGACAATCCAAGCGATTGCGAATGAAAGCACGCAAGAGAATTGTGCGCACTTTTCGCGACGTCGTGATCTTCGATCACGGCGAGATTGGTTCGGTTTCGGGTGCGTGTGCGGTTCCATGCGCGCCGAGAGCGAGGCACGGCATGTGCCACTCCGGTGCACCCCATTCTTGGCAGTTCAGGGCGGCTTACAAATGAGGCTTCAAGGTCAGATTCCTAACTAAGCATTTTTAAATGAAATGTTTGCAGGACGTTGCAGAGTGACGAAATGGGGAAGGATTGCTGTGATCACAGCCTGAGTTCCAACAAGCCGCTGCGTCTGAATGTTCCAACATGGAACGGCGCGTTTTCGATTTGGGAATTCGCATCACAGAAAGAGCAGGAACGGAGCGCGGGCAATGTCTAAGAACGTTGTTCGCCAATCATCTTTTGGAGAGTTGCCTTGATATTGTCACTGCGGAACGCGTATCCCAATTGCAGCAGCCGTTCGGGCTTCGCGTGCGTGCTTGCAAGCAGTAACGGCTGCGCCATTTCTCCCAACGCGAGACTCAAGGCAAGTTTCGGCGCCGGAATAATCGCTGGACGATGAAGCATGCGTGCAGCGATGCGCGTGAACTCCAAATTGCGCACCGGATTTGGTGCGACGACGTTTATCGGTCCGCTGTAACGGTCATCCAGTAGTGCATTGCGAGCGACATCGACGGCGTCTTCCAGAGTGACCCATGAGATCCATTGCCGTCCTGAGCCGAGGCGTCCTCCCACGCCCCATCGAATAGGCGCAAGCATCTTCGGCAACGCGCCGCCTTGAGCATCGAAAATCACTCCGAATCGAAGCTGGGCGACACGAATACCGGCGTGGGCTGCACGCTCGGCTTCCGCTTCCCAGTCGCGCGCGAGCAGCGCCAGGAAGTCCGTGCCACAAGGACTGGATTCGGTGAGGATTTCGTCGCCGCGATCACCGTAATAGCCGATCGCCGAAGCGCAGACGAATGCACGAGGCTTTTGCCGAAGATTTAAGATCGTATCGACGAGCACGCGCGTCGTGTCCACGCGGCTGCTGCGCAATTCCGCTTTGCGAGCAGGTGTCCAACGCCCGTCGGCGATGCTTGCTCCGCTCAGATGTACGACGGCGTCCGTTCCTTCCACGGATGCGGCGTCGATTGAGGCAGCGCGAGGATCCCACAGAACGTCAGGCGGCTTTACGGACGCGCCGGCGCGCACGAGATGCGACACATTGTGACCGCTTGCGCGTAATAGCCTGGTGAGCGCCGTGCCGACGAAGCCGGAGCCACCGGACATTAATATTCGCATGGTTTCACCGCATTCAAGATTCTAAGCCACGATACTCACTATGCCTGCAGCGATCTCTCAAGTGATGTGAAATGTCGACCAGCCGATTTGGTGCGTTTCGAAAGGCGTGCTCACCTGTGCGCAACCGTTCCTAATGTGGCTCCAGCCCGCAGTTCCTCTGATATAGAATCGTTGAGGCTGAAGAAATGGCGATGAAAGTCTACAGAAAAGGTGGTCTGGCGCTGGTCGGGGTTCTTGTTTGCGGCGCGGTAGGCGTCGTGTGCGCCAGCGTTTCTGTCAATGGGCAATTACCCGCGCAAATTCGCGGGTTTATTGCATCGCGGCTCGCCACCGAAATGGAACTTGAGCAAAATTTCGAGAAGGTGCCGGATGCGTCCCTCGCCGCAGCCGATCTAAGCCGCCTCACCAGCGAACCACATGTCGCAGGCACGGAAGCCAGCCATCGCGTGGCGGAATGGTTGCGCAATCAATTCAGCAGCTATGGATTTGACGCCGAAATCGTCAGCTATAGCGCCTATCTTCCTTTGCCTCATGTCGCACAACTCGAGATGATCTCGCCGGAGAAAGTCACACTTGCGAATCCCGAGCCTGCCCTGGAAGAGGACAAACAATCGAACGGCGCTCATTTGTTGCCGGCGGCAAACGATTACTCGGCGTCCGGCGATGTAACGGCTCCTATCGTTTACGCGAACTATGCCACGCCGGACGATTACCGCACACTGGACTCATTGGGGATTAGCGCGAAAGGGAAGCTGGTTTTGGCGCGTTACGGCCGAAATTACCGCGGCGTGAAGGCGAAGCTGGCTGAGGAACATGGTGCGGTCGGCCTGATCCTTTATTCCGATCCGGAAGACGATGGATTTACGAACGGTACGGTTTTCCCCGATGGACCCTGGCGCCCGCTCCAGGGGATTCAACGCGGCTCTATCCTTTATACGCAGATTCAGCCCGGCGACCCGCTTGCGTCGGGCAGTCCTCGAGATAAGCGCTTGGCGCCTAGCGAGTCTTCTAGCTTGCCTCATATTCCCTCGATACCGATTAGTGCGCATGACGCCCAGGTGATTCTTGCTCATCTTGGCCACGACCGCGTGCCGCTTGGCTGGCAAGGAGGGCTCGAGATTGCGTATCACGTTGGCCCGGGGAACGCGAAATTTCATCTGAAGGTTTCGATGGACTACGCGCAACGACCCGTATATGACGTGATCGCAAAATTGCACGGCACGAACGATGACCAATGGGTGCTGATTGGCAATCATCACGATGCATGGGCCTATGGCGGCGCCGATCCCGGCAGCGGAACGTCCGCTGTTCTCGAAATGGCGCGAGGGCTCGGTGAATTGGTGCATTCGGGCTGGACGCCACGCCGCACGATCGTGATTTGCGAATGGGGTGCCGAAGAACCCGGCCTGATTGGTTCGACGGACTGGGTCGAGGCGAACCGCGCCGAGGTCCAGGCGAAGGCTGTGGCTTACATCAATACGGACGTCGGCGTCACTGGACCGAATTTTTCGGGATCGGCGGTTCCTTCGCTGAATCAGTTTCTACGCGATGTGACGAAAGAGATGCCAGATCCGCAAACGGGCAAGAGTGTTTACGAGGCTTGGGCAGATCGGGACGGAGCTGAGAGCGATTCCTTGCCCGATTCTCTGAACGGAGTTGCGCAAGCCCGGCGGCCTGCGGTTCCGCCGCTCGGTGCGGGTTCCGATTTCTCCCCTTTCCTGGATTATGCTGGCATTCCATCCATCGACGTGAGCTTCACCGGCGATTACGGCGTCTATCATTCGCGTTATGACGATTTCTATTGGATGGCACACTTTGGCGATCCGGATTTCTCTTACGAGGTGGCGCTGGCGCGAATTCTCGGTGTTATAGCATTGCGTTTTGACGAAGCGGACGTTCTTCCATTCGACTACAGCACGTACGCTTCCGAAATTGCGCGTGCCAACGACACTATTACGTCACGGGCTGCGTCCTTGCCGGGAGCGTCGGCTATCCTAAAACCGTTGGCAGATGCGGTGGCAGAGTTTTCGGAAGCGGCCACTCGCGCGGACGACTCGCTCGCGTCATTATCTTCTGACGCGACGAACAGGCCGGCGATCAATCGCGACCTCGTTGACGTCGAGCAGGCGTTTCTGGCGCCGCAGGGGCTTAGCCGGCGTCCCTGGTACAAGCACACCGTATTTGCTCCCGGCTCGAACACCGGATATGCGGCGGAGATTCTGCCGGGTGTGACGGAAGCCTTGCAGCATCGCGATCTTGCTGAGTTGCAGCGTGAATCAGACGCGCTTTCCGCTGCGCTCCGCCGCGCGGCTGCGTGCCTTAACGATGCAAATGCCCTTGCTCGGGCCGCCTCTGGTCTGGACCAAGGTCACTAACCGCAGATTCCTGCAACCGTCAGTTGTCGAGCCGCACCACAAAAGTCGTCAGTTGCTCCTCGGCTTGCAATTGGGCGGCAAGCTGTTGCGCTTCGTCCTCAGTCGCGGCGCGGCCTACGCGCACGCGATAAAAAAGGCCGTCAGGGGAATCGTAGGGAACGATACTCACAGACGGATATCGCGCCGCCAGACGATCTCGAAATTTCTCCGCATTGTCCTTCACCAAGAACGCGCCTACCTGCACGCCGAAGGATCCGCTCTCTTGATCCGGGCCGGAGATCACCTCAAGGCGCACCTGCGCCGTGCCCGGGCCGACCATCTGGATCGCTTTCGCTGCGGAAAGCGAGAGGTCGATAATGCGATTGGACACGAAAGGCCCGCGATCATTGATACGCACTTCCGTCTGCATTCCATTACTGAGATTCGTCACGCGCAAGAGCGTCCCGAAGGGAAGCGTGCGATGCGCGGCAGTGAAGTCGTGCATGTCGTAGATTTCGCCGTTGGAAGTTCGATGGCCGTTGAACTGGGGCCCGTACCAGGACGCTACGCCTTCTTCCACGTATTCGCCGGGGGTCGCGGGGCGCCTCTCAAGGGGAGGCGGAGGGCCGGACGGCGGTGCATTCGGATAGCGCGGCGAAGGAGAATTTGGCGCGCCGGGTATGGGAGTCGGCGCCGGAACCTGCGCAGTCTGGTTATGATGCGAGCATCCGCCGATCGTCAGTAGCGCAACGACCGCGCTTATCGCTGCGAGATGCATGTGCCTGCTTCGCGAAACACGGACAACGCCGGTTCTCCGAAAAATCACGCGCACCCCGCGATGTCTGGTGTCATTCTCTCTCTCATTTTCCGGTATTATAGGGAGCGCGTTTGCATTCCCGCAAGGAAGTAAACGCCCCGCCTCGTGTTCCGTGCGAGGCGGTCAGCGGTCCAATTTCAAAAGAGGTATTCGAAATTTTTGGAAAAAGCGCCAACCCGCGCCCTAAGCTCTGCCCATCTTGTGGAACCCTCGTAGGGGCTAACGCCACTCGCTGCCATCAATGCGGCGCGAACGTGAACTTTTCATTCGCCGCAGCCAACAAAGCGCTCGCGCGCTTCATGCCAACCACGTCGCCTGCAACTTACGCGATCCTAGGTTTCAGTTGCATTTTGTATTTAATCAGCTTGCTATGGACGATGCGTCTCGGAGGAGGCGGCCTATCGGGCGGCGGCCTCTTCGGTTTCGACATCGGAGTAGTCAGCGGCGAGGTGCTGCTACGCCTGGGCGAGTCGTTGCCGCTACCTTATAACTTGCAGGAGCCGTGGCGACTAGTCACGGCCGTCTTTCTACACGCGAGTATTTTGCACATCGGATTCAACATGTGGTTCCTGATGGACGTCGGGCCGCTCGTCGAGGAGCTTTACGGCTCGGCGCGCCTCCTATTCATTTATGTGTTCACGGGAATTGGCGGCTATGTATTCGCAAGCATCTTCAGCCGGTATCCCGCGATCGGAGGATCGGGCGCACTGCTCGGGCTGATCGGCGTGTTGCTGGCGATGTCGATGGGACGTCACACGCAGGGGATGCAAATGCTGCGCAGGCAGCTGATTTATTTGCTTATCTACATTGCCGTAATCAGCCTGCTCCCGGGCGTTTCGTTACTGGCCCATCTGGGCGGATTCGTCTGCGGCTTCGGCCTCGGCAGGATCATGCGGGACAGAAAGCCGGCAACGCCCGGCGAGCGCAAGATAGCAAGTGTTCTCGGTTGGGGCTCCGTCATCGTTGTGGCCGCGAGTTTCGCGATGATCGTTGAAGCTATCCTGCGAGGCGTCGTCTAACGAACTGCCGGAGCTTCCTCTATTGCTGTTTATCGAGTTGGCGCGAGACGATGACACTGTAATGCACGCCGGAAATCATCACCAGGGCGGCGACCACATATCTGCAATAATTCTGCGTGATCGCCAGCCATGGCCAATGGAACACCGCCAGGACCAGCACGATCAGCACGAGCAGTATCTCGATAAACGTGGTTGCTTTGCCCCAGATGCTTGGCGGAAACGACCGGAATCCCACAACAAGTAAGATTACGGCGCACGCCACCAGAATGAGTATGTCCCGCCCGAGCACCATAATCGCCAGCCACCAGGCGATTCTGCCTTTTAGAGCGAGCACGAAATAGGACGACGACAGCAGCAATTTGTCTGCAATCGGGTCCAGGTAAGCGCCCAGTGTAGTTTTCTGGTTCAGCAGTCGCGCCAGCAGGCCGTCAAGACCGTCGCTGATCCCCGCCGCAAAGAGAATCCCCAGCGCCATGTCATACCGGTCATATTTGATCGCGATGACGAAGAACGGCAAAAACGCGAGCCGCAAGAATGTAAGCTCGTTCGGTACCGTGAGGATTCGGCTTTTCTGTATGGTCGAGGTTAGCGTCATGGCCGGAAAGAGTGCGTACGAACAGGCGTATTTCGCACAGATCACGCGAACTGCGCGAGATAATCCGCGAGCGACCGCCCTACTTTTCTCTCAAACGTCTCCGCGAGCGAGGGAATCGATCCGCGCGCTTCATCGAGTGCAATCCTTTCGATGCGTACCATCGGGAAAAAGAGCGTCGGCAAACCGATTCGGTCACCCTCCGGATGCAGCACCTGGCTCACGAAATCGTCAAACGCGGAGAGATCGATGCCGCGCATCGTAACGCCGGCGTTTGAGATGTCCAGTAACTCTCCCCAGAGGCGTTCTTTGGGGCTGTGCAGGCTCACCACAACGACCGAATGCGCATCCATTTCCGCCTCTAGGTTGGAGAAATTCGCTATACAAGACTAATACGAAATCGTCTTCAAATCTTCCGCCACGCGCAACTTGGCTTCGGTCGCTCTTTGGACATCTGCCGCAGTCAGACCGGGCGCGGTCTCACGCAAAACCAAGCCGTCCTGCGTCACGTCGATTACAGCCATCTCCGTCACGATGCGTTCGACGACGCGCGTTCCTGTGAGGGGCATATTGCAGCTTTTCAGGACACGCGCTTGTCCCTCTTTGGTTGTGTGCTCCATGGCGACAATCACGCGCTTTGCCCCTGCTACCAAATCCATTGCGCCGCCCATGCCCTTGAGCATCTTCCCGGGTATCGCCCAATTTGCTAGGTTGCCCGTTTCATCCACTTGCAGCGATCCGAGGACGGTCAAGTCGATATGTCCCCCGCGGATCATCGCAAACGAGTCCGCGCTGGAAAAATAGGAGCAGCCGGGGACTTCGCTGATTGTTTCCTTCCCGGCATTGATCAGGTCGGGATCCTCGTCGCCTTCGTATGGATAAGGGCCGACTCCCAGCATCCCGTTTTCCGATTGCAAAATGACTTCCACGCCCGCCGGAATGAAGTTCGGCACGAGCGTCGGAATGCCAATTCCCAGATTGACGTACTGTCCATCGCGCAGCTCCTGCGCGACTCGTCGCACGATTTTTTCGCGATTATCCATAGTTCGCAATTACACGCGCTTCCGCACAGTCCGGCGTTCGATCGGTTTGGTGTAGCGAGCGCCCTTCAGAATCGCATTCACATAAATGCCCGGCGTGTGAATCTCGTCCGGCTTCAATTCGCCCAACTCCACAATTTCTTCCACTTCGGCGATGGTGTATTGCGCAGCCGTTGCCATCATCGGATTGAAATTCCGTGATGTCTTGCGGTACACGAGATTGCCCCAGCGGTCGCCCTTCCATGCTTTTACGAACGCAAAATCGCCGCGAATCCAGCGCTCCATCACATAGGAGCGTCCGTCGAATTCGCGAATTTCTTTTCCCTCTGCCACAACCGTGCCGAAGCCGGTCGGAGTAAAAAACGCCGGAATGCCCGCACCACCGGCGCGAATTCGTTCGGAAAGCGTTCCCTGCGGATTCAGTTCAAGCTCCACCTGTTTGTTCATCACCAGGCGCTCGAAAACCTTGTTCTCGCCGACGTAGCTCGAAATCATTTTCTTGATTTGGCCGGCTTGCAGCAGAGGGCCAAGTCCGAAGTCATCGCCTCCGGCATTGTTCGAGACAATCGTCAAGTTCTTCGCGCCTTTTCGCCGCAGCGCCGCGATCAAATATTCAGGAATGCCAGAAAAGCCAAAGCCGCCGACCAGAATGGTCGCGCCATCGTGAACCCGCTCCACCGCAACATCGGCATTCGCGATTCGTTTGTCCATCCGCCCGCTTTCGCCCGAAGTCTATTTTATGTGTCGGTCACGCGCCTGCCGGCTCGCCCCGATGGCTGACGCCACGCCGCGCCGCTTCTTTCAACACGCGAATGCGCGCGCCCACAGCTGCCACGGCCGCATCTTCTGTTTGCGCCTTTTCGATTTCGGCCACAAGCGCCGAGCCGACCACCGCTGCGTCAGCAATTCCACCGAGTACCGTTACATGCGTCGGCAGCGATATTCCAAAACCGACAGCGATCGGCAGGCTCGTGAACTTTCGCACGCGGCGAACGAGCCCCGGTACCTCTTCCGGTAGCGCTTCGCGGGCGCCCGTCACGCCCGTTCGCGAAATGACATACAGAAATCCCGTGGAGACCTTTGCGATCTGCTCGATGCGCGCATCCGTCGATGTTGGCGCCACAAGAAAAATCGTGTCCAGATTGTGCGCTCGCATCACGGCGCAATAATCGCTGGATTCTTCCGGTGTTAAATCCGTTGCGAGGACGCCATCCGCGCCCGCTTTGGCCGCAGCTGAGGCAAATTTCTCGATGCCCATCTGCAGTAAGGGATTGTAGTAGCTGAAAAGAACCAGCGGAACATCGCTGCGCTCGCGAATCTTGCGCACGAGTTCCAGCACTCCGGCCAAGTTCGCGCCTCCGCGCAATGCACGTTCGCTCGCGCGTTGAATCGTCGGACCGTCAGCTACGGGATCGCTAAACGGCACGCCCAGCTCGATCACGTCCGCGCCCGCATCGGCGGCAGCCAATGCGATCTTCTCGCTGGCCGCGAGCGAGGGATCGCCGGCGGTGATGTACGCGACGAATCCCATTTCACCAAGCCGCGAAAGCTCGCGAAAACGCGCCGGGATGCGGCCGCTCGCTGCGGAATTGGTTTGTTGAGTGGCTGTTTCAGACATATCGCGAGAGGGTTTCCATGTCCTTGTCGCCGCGCCCCGAAAGATTGACGATCACGATTTGATTTTTGCCCAGCTTCGGTGCGCGGCGGATCAACTCCGCGACCGCGTGCGAGGACTCCAGCGCGGGAATGATTCCTTCCATTCGCGCGAGAGTGCGGGCCGCTTCGATTGCTTCCTCGTCCGTCACGGCTGTATATTCCGCGCGACCGCGCTCGGCAAGCGCCGCGTGCTCGGGTCCGACAGCTGGATAATCGAGTCCTGCTGAAATCGAATGAGTAGTCGCGATCTGGCCGTCCTCTGTCTGAAGGACATAAGTATAGGTTCCTTGCAGCACGCCGGGCTTGGCTCCGCCAAATCCGCTGGCAGTTGCCAGACGCGCCGCGTGCTCGCCCAGCGTATTTCCGCGACCGCCGGCTTCGACGCCCACCATTTTCACGTCCGCATCATTCAAGAACGCATGGAAGAGTCCGATCGCGTTCGAACCGCCGCCGACGCAAGCGATCAGGCAATCCGGCAGCCTGTTTTCCGTGCGCAAAATCTGTTCGCGCGCTTCCTGGCCGATCACTTTGTGGAAGTCACGCACGATCTCGGGGTAGGGATGCGCACCCAATACCGATCCGAGCAGGTAATGCGTATTGTGAACGTTGGTGACCCAATCGCGCATTGCCTCGTTGATCGCATCCTTGAGCGTCTTACTGCCGGAATCGACGCCAATTACCTCCGCGCCGAGCAGCCGCATTCGCATCACGTTCAGCCGCTGGCGCTCCATGTCTTCCGTGCCCATGTATACCGTGCACGAAAGCCCTAGTCGCGCCGCCACCGTTGCGGTCGCCACGCCGTGTTGGCCCGCGCCGGTTTCCGCGATCACGCGCGTTTTTCCCATGCGTACCGCAAGCAATCCTTGGCCCAGGCAGTTATTGATCTTGTGCGCGCCCGTATGAAGCAGGTCTTCGCGCTTCAGATAAATTCGCGGACCGCCAAACTGCTCGGTCAGTCGTTCGCAGAATTGGAGAGGCGTCGGCCGGCCGGCGAAATCGTGCAACATCGTGTTCAGTTGCGCCTGAAAGCCGCGATCGCTTTTTGCCTCTGCGTACGCGCGCTCCAACTCTTCGAGAGGAGCCATGAGCGTTTCCGGCACGTAGCGGCCACCGTAAGGGCCGTAGCGGCCGCGCGCATCCGGCGATTCCTGCATTCTCTGTTCTACAATCGGACTCATCGCGCCCTCTTCCTGCTCATATCCCCGTTCCCGTTTTCAACGGCGCGCATGAAAGCTACGATGCGCGCGGCATCCTTTTTTCCAGGCTTGGCTTCCACGCCGCTGCAAACGTCCAGCGCGTAAGGCCTAACCCTCTTGCTCGCCTGCGCCGCGTTCTCAGGCGTAAGTCCGCCCGCCAGAAAAATCGTGCGGCCGTGTCGCACGCGCCGAGCCACAGTCCAATCGAATGTCTTCCCGGTGCCGCCCCGCGCTCCTCTATCGAACCCATCCAGCAAAAATGCGCTGGCGCTCTTGAATTGTTCAAGCTGCGACGTGCGAAATGGCCTGCGCACTCGAATCGCCTTTATCACCGGCACATACTGCGCTATCTCTGCTACCAATTCCGGTGATTCTTCGCCGTGCAACTGGACAAAATCGAGTTTCAGTCGGCGCGCCGTTCGAATCACCGCATCGCCGGCCTCGTTCACGAAGACGCCGACGGATGCAACTCCGTCGGGAAGCCGATTCACAATCTTACTGGCGCGCGCGGGCGAAATGTAGCGCGGACTTTCGCGGTAAAAATTGAACCCAAGAAAACTCGCGCCCGCCTCGCAGGCCCGCTGCGCGTCAGCCCAGTTTGTGATGCCGCAAATTTTTACTCGGATCTTTGCCATTTTAGGAATACTGGTCAGTGCGCCCCAGCCGCTCCCGCATCGGCTGTCCCAAGCAACTCTTTCAATCCAGCTCCAGGATCCGCTTGCTTCATCACCCGTTCGCCGATCAAAAACGCGTCGAATCCGGCTGATCGTAAGTGTTCTATGTCTGCGCAGTTATGAAGGCCTGACTCACTCACCGCGATGGCATTCTCAGGAATCTCTTGGACCAGATCGAACGAAGTCTGCAAATTCACCTTGAAGTCGCGCAAATCGCGGTTATTTACGCCGATGATCTTTGCGCCGACGGCATTGGCGCGCCCCAATTCTTCCCGTGAGTGCACCTCGACGAGCGGCTCCATCCCAAGCTCGCGTCCTAGCGAGAGCAGTTCCAGGAGTAGCTCGTCGCCAAGCACGGCCGCGATCAGCAGAAAGGAGTCCGCTCCTGCCGCTCTCGCTTCCCACACCTGCCACGGATCGACGATAAAATCCTTACGCAAGATCGGGATCGAAACGGCTTTTTTTACTTCTTTCATGTCCGCGAGCGAGCCTTGAAAGAACTCTTCCTCAGTTAAAACGGAGAGCGCCGCCGCTCCCGCCGCTTCAAGGCTGCGCGCGAGCGGGACAGGTTCGTAATTTTCGCGAATTAGGCCAAGCGACGGAGATGCCTTTTTCAGTTCGGCGATCACATTGCAGCCGGGGCGGGAAAGCGCCGCTGCAAAGTCCTGAGCTGGGGACTGTTTTTGTACGGCAAATTTCAGCGCCACGTCAGGCAGGACGCGTTTGCGGTGTGCCACCGATTCGCGTCGCGCGGCCACAATCCGGTCGAGAATTGTCTTCCCGTGCGCTCCATTTTCCATAGAAGTGGTCTGCAAACATGCTATCTGCCCCCCCGCAGCGTGTCAATTTATGTGGCAGAGCGGACACTGGGGCGCAGCCGTGTTGACGTGAAACTTGGCGGCTGAACTGACGTTCAGTTTGGCGTGGGTTGGTGAGCGCGGTCGACGACGATCGTGTCCGTCGGGACTCTTTTCGACTCAAGCTTGAGTCCAAGTTGCTCATGGATCGCCGTAAAAATCGACGCCCCGGAGCGGTCAGGGGGAGATTGCGATGGCTCTGGAGGCGGCAGGATTGGCCTGCCTCCGAGACCAGTACCAGCATCGGGCGTCCACTGCAGCGTGAATGTGTACGTACCCTTGATTCCGGATTGATTGATGACCGGCCGGTCAAATTGATACGACAGCATACTCGCCAGGCGATCAAGCGATGCTTCCTTGGCTGTAAGGGTTAAATGGCCGGCGTTGACCATGCTGATCATGACCGTTCCCTCCCGTTGGTTTCTGTTCGGAGCGGTCGTCTGGGAAACGGCCGTTCCTAGTTTGGGCCCGCCTTTTGAAACGACCAGAGCGAACGCTTCGAGATTCTTTTTCTGGCGATGCACTTTCAGGCCGAATCGATCGGCCAACAGTGACCGCATCGCAAGGCGCATCTGAGCCAGTACTTGTTCGAACGGAAGATTTCGCTGCTCCTCGATCATCGAGTCATCGAGTTTTGCGTCGACATCGAACTTTTCGGTATCGATCCAGCCAGAGCCTCCGGAAACCTGAAAGTCTCTTACGTTAAAGGCGAATTCGATGAGCATCTTTAGAGACGAATCGGATGCGACATAATGGCCTGGTTCACCCTTCGAATTCGGATTGATCGCAATGGGCTTCGATGTGCGCTTGATTGAAGCGACCTCAAATGATGGAGTCGTAGTCGCCGCGTACGGCCCTTGGAGTGGCTCGGCGTTCGTATTTCGGAAGCTGATCATTAACACAGCGGCGATAGCGAGAAGTGCCAGAATTTTCACGAGATTGTTCATGCGTCGTGGCTTGCGCGTCGTCTGAAGTGACATCGTTTCACTCGGAGAAGCTTCTGTGATCTGTGGCTGAGCTTCCTTGAGCGAAGCGAAAGAAACGGCGGTGCATCAGCTCACAAGCCGTCGCAATGAATGCGGCTGAGAGCAAAATCCCAAGATATTGGGCTTGTTCTGAATGACTGATCGAAGGCGGCATCCACTCCAAATATTTTTCGGCCAGAACGAATGCGAATTGGGTCGCGATATAGCCCAGCGCCAATGCCAGAGAAAGAGACAAAAGCAGCTTGCGCAAATACGCGACTGCCAGTCCCGCGATGACGAGAAGAAGGGTTGACCCGAGAGATATAACAAGCACGCTTGGAATTCGCCAACAAACGAACGCTATTGAAAGAGTCACGCAGACGAACAATGCCAGTTGGGCGAACCTATCCCGAAGGCCGTAGCGAACGGCGGCATAAGGAGCCGCGATCCACAGGAGCATGCAAACGTGGCCAAGCCCAGCAACGAACGGCCACAAGTTGTGAGACGGTTGGGCCACTGGAGGAAACGCTCCGGGGCGGCCGAAAACAGGTGCTGGAAGATAACGCCACAGGATTTGACAAGATGTCAATCCGACCGCAAGAGCGAGAAGGTAGCGCCACGTCAACGACAGGACGATCCCCGCGATAGAGAACCAAAACCATTCTGGGCCACGCTCCGACGCGTCTTCGAGTAAATCGCCGATTATCGCTGCGGCTCGGCGCTTGCCTGCGAACCGGGCGATCAGCCATTCGGCTGGCCGTGCGCTAAGCATCTGCGCCTCCGAAGAGGCGGAGGCCCGCCAGCAAGCTTTGGTAGGAGCGTTGGGCGCCCGCCACTGCGGCGCGTCCCTTTCTTGTAACGAGGAAATAGCGTTTCGCGCGGCCACCGCGCTGTGGCGTTGGATCGCCGAACTGTGATTGGACGAGGCCTTTTTGCTCCATGCGGTCAAGAGTGGTGTAAAGAGCGCCGGGTGCGGGTTCACGTTTCGTACACGCCGCAATTTCGCGGCGAATGCTGACGCCGTATGCGTTGTCGCCGAGACGAAGAATTGCAAGCAGGACGATCTGTTCGAATTCGCCGAGCGATGGGCTTGTTGCCATAATAGCTACAATGTAGTTGTTATACTGACAATTGTCAATGCCTTGCCCTTCGCTCAGGCGGGGCCGGAGCTTTGCGCCGCGACTCCGCGGCTGAACCTTACTGTTAGCTATAGCTTGGAGCTCTGTGCGGATCTGCCTTTTGATCTGCGCCAATAAACGAGCAGGAGCATGGCGAATCCGGCTAGGAGCAATGTGAGCGTGCCTG
Source organism: Candidatus Acidiferrales bacterium (assembly GCA_035279845.1). Lineage (GTDB taxonomy): Bacteria > Acidobacteriota > Terriglobia > Acidiferrales > UBA7541 > Palsa-295. Next base: position 22,526 of record DATEGW010000211.1, read on the forward strand.
GCTCGGGTGTTGATACGGGCGAAGGCAGAACCGGTGGAGGCACGATTGGCGGGCCGTTCGGAGGGGGTGGCCCGCTTCCGAGAATTGGGAAGTAGACTGGCGGAATCGGCGACTGGAGCGCGCCAATTGGGCCGTCGAGCGCGAGCGTCGGCGGAGTGAGCGTTTCCGCCGGCGACGGAATGAGATTCATGGGAGGGGCTAGCATCGATAGCTCGGGACGTCTGGCGGCGACGAACGGAGTCAGGTCAGGAGCAATGTCCATGGCCTCCGGTCTGGGCTGGTTCGGCAAGACGGGCGCGACTGGTGTCGCCGAGAGACGATTGCCGCAACGGGTTCGCGCCGTATGCGTTCCGTCCGTCAGGACCGTTTCGCCCGCAGGTAGCAGAAGCGGAGTCTTCGTCCAAAAAACGGTGTTTCCCATGCGGTAGGAGACATACATCAGCTCGCTATGCTCGAGACGAATCACGCGCGTGCCGGCGACTTTGAAATCGGCGTAGTGACGCGCCACAACGGGATCGTTCTCGATAGCCCGCACGAGTTCCTCGCGGCTGTGTGCGCCTCCGGGGATGATGGAATAAGGATAGAGCGGATGCTGCGATATTCCGCCGATTGCCGCTGAATCTGATAGAGAAGAAGGCGATTGCCCATCTGAGTTGTCCAGATGTACAGCGCCGGAATGAAGAGACTTGGCGGTGTTCGCTCTTCTGCCGCCCAATATCCAAAATGGAGCACTGATTAATACGACGAGGAATGCTATGAGGATTGCCGTCCGGTAAATCCAGCCGAAATCCCGATCCCAAG
>DATEGW010000212.1:0-4579 GCA_035279845.1 Candidatus Acidiferrales bacterium
AATTGCGCTGCTAATCAGTCGCGTCGCGCCCAGCGCCGCTCCGATTCCGACCCCCACGCCGATCAGCGTCAACCGGATTCCCTGCGCGATTACCATCGTAAGCACGTCCCGCGGTTTCGCTCCCAGAGCCATGCGAATGCCGATTTCGTGCGTTTTCCGCGTGACCGCATACGCCATTGTCCCGTAAAGCCCGATCATCGCCATCCCCAGCGCAAGCAAGCCAAAAACGGCCGTCAGCCGGGCGAACAATTTTTCCTGCGACAGCGCCTCGTCCGTCTCCTCCGTCTGCGTTTTCAAACCGATCAGCGGCAAAGCCGGATCGGCCTGGCGCACCACGTCGCGCAGTTCCGAAATTACGGTTGCCGGCGGACCTTGCGTGCGCACTTCGAAATACATCATGTCGATGAGTTTTGGAAACTGCGCGTAAGCGTAATACGCCTTGGGTCTCAGTTTCGAGTGTACGTCCGTCAGCTCCGCAGGTCTGGCGACGCCGATAATTTCAACCGCATCCTTGGGATCGAAAGTCGAGCTTCTGCTGAATCGATGCCCCACCGGATTTTCGCCCGGGAAAAACTTCTTCGCGAACGTCTCATCTACCACAGCGACGAGGGGCGAACCTGTTGTGTCCGTGCGCGCGATTCCGCGCCCAAGAGTAATGGGAATTCCCATCGTGCTGAAAAAGTCTGGGCCAATCGCTTGCGAACGAACAACTGTCTCCGTGTTCTTCTTGGCCGCGCCCTCGATGCCGACGGGACTATTGTTCGACCAGTTGATGAACGGAGCATATTGCATCAGCGTCGCGCCGCGCACTCCGGGAACCGCCTGAACGCGGTCGAGTAGTTGCGAATAAAAATTCATCAGCCGGGCATCGTGGTAGCCCGCGCGCGTCGGGTCCACCCCAAACGTCACCAGGTTCTGCTGATTGAAACCGAAATTCCGGTTCTCGAAATTCACCAGCGTGCGCACGAACAGCCCCGCGCCAATCATCAGCACCAGCGACGCGGCCACCTGCGCGACAATCAGCGCTTTGCCGAGCGAATGTTTATCGCGCGCGCCGGAAACACTTGTCGCGCTGTCTTTCATCACGGACGCGAGTTCGACGCGCGTGATGCGAAACGCCGGCGCGAGGCCAAACACAATTCCCGTGAGGACCGAGGCGAGCACGGTGAAGAGAAGTACCTTCGAATCTGCACTCGCGTCGAGCACCATCGGAGTGCCGCCGCTGGACATCAATGCCACAAGCGCTCGCGTTCCCCAACTCGCAAACAAAATTCCTAATGCTCCGCCGAGCACGGCCATCAGCACGCTTTCGGTAAGCAACTGCCGGATCAACCGCGACCGTGACGCGCCGATCGCCAGACGTACGCTGATTTCCTTTTTTCGGGCGGTCGCGCGCGCCAGCAGCAGGGTAGCCACGTTTGCACACGCAATCAGCAGCACCAATCCAACCGCTGCCATCAGAATGTAGAGCGGTTGTTCGCTGCTTTCCTGCAAATAGGGCATTCCGTTGCTCGCGGCGGCAAGCGTTAAGTGCGGCACATCATCCGGTTTCGGCGGATGCCAACCCGTCGTCACAATTTGATGAAATAACGCATCGAGCGCGCTTGCTGCCTGCGCTTCGGTCACGCCGTTTTGCAGTCGCCCGATGATGTTCAGACAAATCCAGTTGCGCGCGGTGTAAACAGAACTCGCTCCGCCTCCAGGATTGCTACCCCAGGGCCGCATGTTCGGCTTATCGTCGAACGGAACCCAGAGATCCGGCTCCGTCCCGGTTTCGATGCCGTAGAACGCGGGCGGCGCCACTCCGACAATCGTGAACGGTATTCCGTTCAGCGTGACGTTCTTACCGACAATCGCCGCGTCGCGCCCAAACCGCCGCGTCCAGTACGCATAGCTGATTACCGCAACACGCGCCGCGCCAGGATTTTCGTCCGCTTCCGTGATCCCGCGTCCGAGCAGCGGAGTTACGCCCAGGCCGGAAAAGTACTCACCCGTCACCATCATTCCGTTCGCCAGCGTCGGCTCGCCATTGATTCCTACGGTCGTATTCTCGTCGTTGAAGCCGAGCGGCACCCAGGCAAACACGCTCGACAGAACTTTTTTCTCCCTGCGGAATTCATCGAACGCCGGGTACGAAAACGAGAATTTCGAATCATTGCCAGTTTGCCCGAAGTCTGGAGGCCATTTGTTATCGTCCCATTGGAACAGAACCAGTTGTTGCGGGTCTTTCACCGGAAGCGTCTTCAGCATCACGGCGTTAATCAAACTGAAGATCGCCGTGTTCGCGCCGATTCCCAGAGCCAGCGTCAGGATCGCAATCGCCGCAAACGCCGGCGTTTTTGCCAGCATTCGCATCGCGTATTTCACGTCCTGTATCAGCGTGTTCACGATTCCTCCTGCAGCTCACATCCCGTTGTGGCGATTCTTGCCGTGACTTTCAACTCTGAACTTTCGACTATTGACTCTCGACTCGCATCACTTGTTTTAACTGTCCACTGACCACTCATCACTGCCTTACTCTAACCGTTGGACTCTTACACCGACACGTTGTAAGCAGCCGAAAAGCAATCTACCTCCTGTGAATATGCAGATGACTTGCCACCGATTCCAGGGGGAGGAGACTTAGATTCAGTGATTTACGTCAGTGTGGGTGCGTCTTGCGTTGCTGTAAATGACCGTTTCCGGAAGGCATGTCGCGGAAATGGACAGTAGGAGCCGCTAGCTGGACTTCGCTGCTTCTTCGGTCAGGGCAGGAACAATCTCAAAGAGGTCGCCCACCACGCCGTAGTCGGCTATTTCAAAAATAGGCGCGTTCTGATCCTTGTTGATTGCCACAATGCAGCGTGATCCCTTCATCCCGACGACATGCTGAATCGCGCCGCTGATGCCCAGCGCGAGGTAAAGCTTCGGTGAAACGGTCTGCCCGGAACTCCCGATTTGCCGGTCCATCGGCAGCCAGCCTTCGTCGCAAATAGGACGCGAGGCTGACAGCTCACCACCAATCGCTTTCGCAAGTTTTTCCGCCAGCGGAATATTTTCCGGCGCCTTGATTCCGCGCCCAATCGAAACCAGAATTGGCGCCTGCGTCAAATCCACGGCTTGCTTGGCTTCGCGGAAGAGTTCGAGCGGTTTGGTGCGAATCTGTTCGGGCTTCAGCTCAACGCTCACCGGCTTCACAGTTGCCTTGCCATCCGGTTTTTTTGCCGCGAGGTCAGCGCGAAACGCGCCTGCCTGAAACGAGGCGAACCACGGAGCATCTCCCTGAAAGATGACGTCGGCGGCCGTGCGACCCTGAAACATTTGCCGGACAAAAATCAATTTGCCGGCCTCAGAACGATAGCCAACGCAATCGCCGATCATTCCCTTACCCATCGACGCCGCGAGCTTCGGCGCGAAATCACGCACCTGGTATGTGTGCGGCAGCAGAATGAGATCAGGTTTGGCTTGCTCGATCACCTGCTTGAGCGCGATCGAGTATCCGTCCGGCGTGTACTTCTCGAGCAGCGCATTTTCCACGAGAAGGATTTCGTCGAGCTGATAGACGGCTAGTTCATCGGCGAGCGCGGCGACGCCCTGGCCAATCACTACACCCGCAAGGGACCCCTTCGCTTCCGACGCGATTTGCTGCGCCGCACCGAGCGTTTCGAAGCAGACTTTATTCCATTTTGCGCCGCGCTGTTCGGTGATGATCAGGATTTTCATTTCAGTTCGTTACAGGACGCGCGCTTCGTGTTTCAGTTTTTCCACCAGCTTTGCTGCGATTTCCTTCGGTGTCCCGGTGATGAATTCCGTTTTCTTCGTTTTGTGCGGGACGTAAATCCGTTCCACGCGCTGCGTCAGTTCCGCTGGCACGCCGAGCGATTCGCGCATGACCGCTGCAATTTCCTTTTTCTTCGCGGCCATGATGCCTTTCAGCGTCGCGTAGCGCGGCTTGTTGATGCCCGACTGAATCGTCAAAACCGCAGGCAGCGGCAGCTCCACCCATTGGAACCACCCTGCTTCGAGTTCGCGCTTCAGTCGCAGATGATCGCCTTGCGCTTCAATCGACATGATGATCGTCGCGTGCGGCAGTCCGAGCAATTCCGCGAGCAGCACGCCTGTTTGCCCGAAACCGTGGTCGTCGCTCTGCAAACCGGTCAAAATCAAATCGAATTTCTCTTTTTTGATCGCCACAGCCAGCGAACGCGCAGACGCCAGCGGATCCAGCGCATAAAATTTATCGTCCGTCACGTGAATGCCGCGATCCGCGCCCTTGGCGAGCGCTTCTTTGATCGTCTGCTTCACGCGCTCCGGGCCCATCGAGATCGCCACGACTTCTCCGCCGTGCTTCTCTTTCAGCCGCAGCGCTTCCTCGAGCGCGAACGTGTCCGGCTCGTTTGTCTCAAAACTGATGTCCGTCTCGCGAATCCACCTGCCGCTCGCATCGATGGCAAGCGGGGCATCTTTGGCGGGAACTTGTTTCACGCAGACAACAATGTTCAACGAAGCCTCCGAAGCTCGCTCATCGGCCTTCCCAAAGCTTGAAAACCAGCGACGCGTTTGTCCCGCCGAAGCCGAAAGAATTCGAAAGCGCGTAGCG
>DATEGW010000213.1:0-4740 GCA_035279845.1 Candidatus Acidiferrales bacterium
TATGCCGTGCGCCCGTGCCTTCCGCAGCACAGTCGAAATCCCCGCTTTATTTTCGACCGCCACCGCAATCACGTCCACCTGACGTGTGATCCAGTCCTCCACCACCTCATTCTGCCGTGCCGCATCCAGGCTCGTCGGCCCGTCCCAAATCAAATTGATACCGAGTTCTTTCGCCGCCTCCTCTGCCCCGCTCCGGCAGCTCACAAAATAGGGATCGCCTTTAGCCTTCGGCATCATCGCCACAGTGATCTGGTGCCCGTTCGGAGCGGGGGCAGCTCCGCTCGTCGCCGGAGCGACGCCGCTGCCCGATAAGTTTGAGCGTAGCGAATGCACGAGCCAAACGTTCGTGGCGGCAACGATGACGGCGCCGATCAGCGCCGCAGCGCATAAGACGGCAACTTGACTGTTTTTCACGGAATCCGTTTCCTCCAGATCTGCCGGTCCAGCAGAAGATACCAAAATTCTGCGGGTTCGTGTGCGCAGCCAATCGACGCTGAGCACAATAATTAGTAGCGCACCCGTCAGCACGCCTGTCAGTTCCGAAGGCAACGCTGCCAATTGGATACCGTTCTGGAGCACGGAAAGAGCGAGGAGCCCTAATAGCGTGCCCCAAAGAGTTCCTCGGCCGCCAAAGACCGACGTACCGCCCAGGACAACGGCCGTAATTGCGTAGAGTTCATACCCTGTTCCCGTGTCGGCTCGCGTCTGTCCGAGGTGCGCCACGAAAATAATTGCGGCAAGGCTCGACACCAAACCCGCCAATACGTAAACGAGCCCGATTCGCCGACGCACCGGGATTCCCGCATAGCGTGCGCCGCTTGCCGTAAATCCAATTGCGTAGAGCGCGCGCCCGATGATCGAGCGATGGACGAGCACGAAATACCCAATAAAAATCAGAACAAAAAGTGGCAACTGTGCCGGGATCACTCCCCAGAAATAGCCTTGTCCTAAAAATAGAAACGAGCTCGGGAAATTTGTGAAGTTCACCGCGCCATGCGTGATCCCTTCGGCGATCCCGCGAAACATGGAGTACGTGCCGAGCGTCACTATGAGCGGCGGCAAGTCGAATCGCGTGATCAAAAGCGCATTCAGCCCGCCCCCTGCCAGCCCGGTGCCGAGTGCAATGATCGCGGCAGTGGCAAGAGAAACATGTAAATTTTGCCATGCACCGGCAAACACCACCGCTGCGAGACCCATCATTGATCCGACGGAAAGATCGATTCCGCCAGTGAGAATCACAGCAGTCTCTGCAATGGACAATAGGCCAAGCTCTACGCTAAAGCGGAGAATCTCGAAGAAATTAGCAGTAGTGAAGAAATTCTGTGCAATCGCGGCAAAAATCGCGATTTCGCACAAAACCGCGAGTACGAGCACATGTTCGCCGTTGGGCGAAAAGCGCGCTCGCCAGGGCCTAGATTCGGTGCGCAGCAAGGCTGGCATGCCTCATTTCCGCGCGGCTGCGCAACGCTTCTATCGTGATCGCCGCCAGAATCACCACACCTTGTAATGCCAACTCCCAGTAGGCGCTCGTCCCTAGGAAAATTAGAGCCGGCCCGATAGCGCCAAGCAGGACCACGCCGAGCACAGTTCCTGCGATACTGCCGCGCCCGCCGGTGATCGCCGTGCCGCCCACAACCACGGCAGCGATGACCTTCAGCTCCAATCCAAGCCCGGCATTACTGGGAATCTGATTGAAGCGCACGGAGTTGAATACGGCCGCCAATCCCGTCAAAGCTCCCGTGGCAACAAAAACCAAAAACACCACGCGCCGCGTATTGATTCCGGATACGCGTGCCGCCTCCGCGTTCGAACCTGCCGCATATATCGCCCGTCCTGCCGCCAGATTTCGCAATCCCCATCCAACGGCACCGACCAGTACTACGGCCGTAACCAAGGCTGCAACCGGATACGACGATTGCGTCAATCCAAACCATTGAAACCCGGTGGGCAGATTCTCAACCCAGGCACCCTGCGTTGCCCAGCGCAGCCCATCGCGCAGAGCTGTCATGGTCGCTAGCGTTACAACAATGGACGGAATCCGCACGTAAGCCACGAGAGCGCCATTCAACGCACCAAGAGCAGCGCCGATTGCACATGCCGCCAGGCATGCAACCAGCACTGGCACACCCTCTTTCGCTATGACGCCCGCCGATACACCACAGATCGCAAAAATAGAGCCGACCGATACATCGATTTCGGCGGTCAGAATCACCAATGTCATGCCGATGGCAACAACCAGCACGGGCATGTTCGAAAGAAAAAGGTCCGAGAGGTTTTCGCCAGAGAAATACGCAGGAGCCACAAACGCCAGGACCACGGCCAATGCAGCTATCGCAATGGCTACCGAAATCTCCTGACCATACCTTTTCATTGAGCGACCTCAACGAAAATCATGCAGTCTCTCCTGCTAAGGCGTGGCCAAAGGCGAGCGATAAAATCTTTTCCTGCGTCGCGGTCTCGCGCGAAACAACGCCGACGATGGTTCCATCGCGCATCACAGCGATTCGATCACTCATCCCGAGCACTTCGGGAAGTTCCGAAGAAATCATGATGATCGCCAATCCCCGTTCCGCGAGGTCGCCCATCAACGCATGAATCTCCGATTTGGAACCTACGTCAACGCCTTGGGTCGGTTCATCGAGGATCAAAATCTTCGGATTTGTCGCCAGCCAGCGCGAGAGCGCGACCTTTTGTTGATTGCCACCAGATAGCGTTCCAGCACTCGCATGTATGGATGATGTCTTTATCCGCAGTTGCTCCACGAAGCGCTCGGCCATTGCGCTTTCGTCTACCGAGTTAATCAGGCCTCGGCGTGAAACGGCATCCAGATCAGCAAGACTTGTATTCGCCGTAATGGGCATCTCGAGAATCACACCATGTTTGCGCCGGTCCTCCGGCACGTAACCAATGCCATGCCGGATCGCATCAGCAGGCGAACGCACCTCGATGCGCTTACCTGCGACCAATATTCCTCCCGAATCCGGAGGTGTCAGCCCAAAGATCGTTTCCGCTAATTGCGTGCGGCCTGATCCAACGAGTCCTGCTATCCCGAGAATTTCACTCTTGCGCACTTCCAAGGAGACATTGTGCACACCTGCCGCGCGGCTTGAAACTCCGCGCAGTTCGAGCATCACGCTGCCTTGTTCTACCGTGCGCTTCGGGAACACGGCGTTCACCGTGCGCCCAACCATCAGATGGATCATCTCCGCGCGATCTACGGATCGGGCGTCTCGGGTTGCGATCGTCTCGCCATCGCGAAGCACAGTAATGCGATCGGCAACCCTTGAAATCTCCTCTAGCCGATGGGAAATGTAGATGATCCCGACACCCTGAGCCTTCAACTCGGCGATCACCCTGAAGAGACTTTCGACTTCGCGTTCGGTGAGCGAAGCAGTCGGCTCATCCATGATGACGATCCGGGCGTTTGCGCCGATGGCTTTGGCAATTTCCACGATCTGCTGCTCCGGCATACTCAAGGTGCTTACCAAACGTTCCGGGTCGATGGACGCTCCCGCTTTCGCGATCAGCGTACGCGCACGCGCGCGCCGAGCCTTCCAATTGATGCGCCGCCAGGGACTCGTTTCTTCCAGCGTGAGTGCGATGTTTTCCGCAACAGTCAGGTGAGCGAAGAGCGATGGCTGTTGATAGATCGCCGCGACGCCGAGTGCTCGTGCGACGCTTGGACTGTTGTGGGCTACGGTGTGACCGCCGATAGACAGCGTGCCAGAATCGGCAATCACTGCTCCGGTCATAATCTTGATGAGGGTCGACTTCCCCGCCCCGTTTTCGCCGATGAGCGCATGGACTTCGCCGCCGAGCAGTTCGAACGAAACCCCTTTAAGCGCGCGAACTCCCTCGAAAGATTTCGAGATCAAGTCTGCGCGCAGAATGGGAGCAGGCACATGCGTACCCTAAGGTCAGGTTTAGAACGTCAAATACAGTGTTTGAGACAAGGCTTTGCGGTTCCGTGCAGTAGCGAATCCGTGTATGATTTGAATGGATAAAGTATCAGCATTTATCGGCGTAAGCGCCTTATTTTACATACTTTCTCGGGTGGACATGGCCATGATGCTCTCTTTGGGCAAAATAACCGCAATTTGCTTTGCTGGATCAGTGCTACTGATGGGTGCGTCTGTCTTGACGTCGCAAACCGCGCCACCCTCGCAAGCACCATCATCACAAACCCAAGCGGCGCCGCAATCCCAAACACCACCGCCTTCTAACGCGGATTCAACAGGCGCGAGCACATCTCCTTCTGGGGCGTCCGCGGCGGCTCAGGCTAACACGACGCCGCTAGATCCGTGGCCCGCAGGGCCCGGGAAAAATCTGTTCCTTCAGACATGTTCATCGTGCCATGGGCCCGAAACTGTGATCGGCCACAATTTGGATGTGAGCGGCTGGACCGACGTTTTGAATCAGATGATTCAGAACGGCGCCCAGGGCAGCAATGACGACTTCAGCGCAATCCTTCAATACCTGGTGACAAACTTTGGTCCCATGCCGGCGAAAGTAAATATCAACAAAGCGACCGCGATGAATCTGCGTAGTTGGCTGGGCATGCCGGAAAAGGAAGCGGAAGCGATTGCCGCCTATCGCCACCAGCACGGCGATTTCAAAACGCTTGACGATTTGAAGAAGGTGCCCGGTGTCGACGCGAATTACATCGACTCCGAGAAAAATCTCCTCACGTTCTCCGACAGCGCGCCTGGTACCGCAGGGCACTAGCTGAATAGCGAAGGC
>DATEGW010000214.1:0-7871 GCA_035279845.1 Candidatus Acidiferrales bacterium
GAAAACGCCTCCGGTTCGACAAAAATGATCTCGCTATTTGCCTGAACGCAGCCACTTGCCGGCGCCGCTGGCTCTTCTTCGCTTTCGCGAATGTGGCCGGTTGCGATAACCTAGAACCCGACTACAAATGACTGATTCCAAAAAGTTTTACCTTACCACTCCGATTTACTATGCCAATTCGCGCCCGCACGTCGGCTCGGCTTACACGACGATCGTCTGCGACGTGATTGCGCGCTATAAGCGCATGTGCGGCTATGAAGTCGCCTACCTCACGGGCACGGACGAGCACGGCGTCAATATTGAACGTGCTGCCGAAGCGCAGGGAATCACGCCGCAGCAACTCGTCGATAAGAATCAGCAGATTTTTCGCGAGCTTTGGAAGCTGCTCGGCATTCAGTACACGGATTTCGTCCGCACCACTTCGCACGAACACGCACGCGCGGTGCAGACACTCGTGCGTCGCACGCTGAAGCGCTCGCCCGACGCGATTTACAAGAAGAAATACGAAGGCCGCTACTGCATTTACGACAATCTCTATGTCAGTGACACGCCCGAACCGGCGAATTGCCAGATTTGCGGCCGTCCTGCTGAGTTGATCTCCGAGGAGAATTATTTTTTCAGGCTTTCAGCTTATCAGCCGCGTTTGCTGGAGTTCTACGCGGCGAATCCGCAATGGGTGCAGCCGGATTTTCGTTTCAATGAGGTGAGGAGCTTTGTCGAAGCGGGATTGAAGGACGTTTCCATCAGCCGCAAGACGATCAAGTGGGGAATTCCGTGGCCCGACGATCCTGAGCATGTTTTTTACGTTTGGTACGATGCGCTCACGAGCTATATGAGTGGAATCGGCTATGGCGAAGGCGACACGGAGTCTGTGCGCCACGTTACGGGTTCTGCTGCTGGCGGTGCGGTTTCGATTCCCGAAGGCAACGCCAAGTTCAACAAATTCTGGCCCGCCGATGTCCACATGATCGGCAAGGAGATCATCCGCTTCCACGCTGTCTATTGGCCGGCATTTCTGATGGCGGCGGAACTGCCGCTGCCGAAAAAAATCTTCGCGCACGGCTGGCTACTTTTTGAACAGGAAAAAATGAGCAAGTCGAAGGGCAACGTCGCCTATCCCGAGCCTATAGTGAAGGTTCTCGGTAACGACGCGCTGCGATACTACCTTCTGCGCGAAACCGTCTTCGGCCAGGATGGAAATTTCTCTAGGAACGCTCTGCTCACACGTTACGAATCGGATTTGGTTAGCGGGCTTGGAAATCTTGCGAGCCGTGTTTTGGCAATGATCGAGAGTTATTTTGGTGGATTTGTGCCAAAGCCGACATCGTCCCAGGCAGCAGCATGGTTTTGGCCCGAACCAATTCAGTCAATCGCCCGCGAGCACTACGCCGTCTACGAGTTTTCCGCAGCACTTCAACACATCTGGCAATTTATCTCGCAGGTCGACTCATACCTGGTAAAGCAGCAACCTTGGAAAATGGCGAAGGACGCTGGACTGCGGGACGAGCTTGGCAACGTCCTCTACAACGCTGCCGAGTCGCTTCGAATCATCACCGTGCTAGCGCATCCGGTGATTCCAGACGCGACGCAGAAAATATGGGAACACCTAGGTCAGCCGCGTTCGCTCGCGGAATTTCAGCTGGACAAGCTCACATGGGGAGGGCTGAAACCGGACACGCGCGTCACTAAGCCGGAAGCGGTGTTCCCCCGCTTGGATTTTGATGAAACTTACGGAAGGATCGAAGCTATGGAAAACGAAATTCGCAATCCGGGTGCAGCGCAGTCCGCGGCCGCAGGAGCCTCGACCACATCGGCACCAGCCAGCGGTGCTCCGGCTGGGGGCGCAGGCCAGCAAACGCCCGCTGCCACCGATACCAAAATCTCGATTGATGACCTCGCGAAAATCGATCTGCGCGTCGGCGTGATCAAGTCCGCCGAGCGCATCCCGAACGCGGACAAGCTGCTCAAGCTGCAAGTCGACATCGGCGAGGAAGTGCGGCAAATCTTGGCTGGCATCGCGCTCGCCTACGCGCCCGAGGAACTGGTCGGCCGCAAGATCGTCGTTGTGGCGAATCTCGCACCCAGAAAGATGCGCGGTCTCGAATCAAACGGCATGTTGCTCGCCGCATCGGTCGCCGACGGTAAACCCGTCCTTTGCACGTTCGCCGAAGACATCGCGCCCGGAGCGAAGATTAAGTAGGTCTTGCTCCGCTTTTGCCTTTGTAGCGTCCGGCCTCCCTTTTTGCCGGCGCTTTTGAATTTGACTTTGGTGTCGTAGCGGCGACCGTTGCCTGCGAAGTTTGCAGGCGTTTTTCGGTCGGCGTTTTTGATTTTTTAAGTAGCAGCTGCGGCGAACATAAGGCGAACATTATAATCGCAATTGCACAGAATTAAAAAGTGAGCTAAGTCTTGGATTATCAGTATCCGATGCCTTTCTAATCGCAATCAAAAAGCCAAATCTGTAAAAGCCGGACGTAAGAAATCTCGCAATGCAGATCATCGATTCACATGCGCATCTGGAGGGCGACGCGTTCGCGGAGGACCGCGAGGCAATGCTGGAGCGCGCCCGAGCGGCAGGCGTCGAGACGATCCTCGCGATCGGCAGCGGCACGAGCCCAGCAGAACGCATCGATGCCGCGATTCCTTTTGCCGAGCAGCACGATTGGATTTACGCGACGGTCGGCGTCCACCCTCATGACGCGAGCGCCGCGACGGAACAGCATTTTGCGGCTCTCGCCGAATTGGCGAAGCATCCGCGCGTGCTGGCCTGGGGCGAGATGGGCCTCGATTATTTTTACGATCATTCGCCACGCGGCGTGCAGCAGCAGGTGTTTCGCAGCCAGCTTGCGTTAGCGCGAGCCGCGAAGCAGCCCATCGTGATTCATTGCCGCGACGCGTGGCCCGATTGCCTGGCGATCCTCAAAGAGGACTGGGCATCGAGCGGCCTGGGCGGCATATTTCATTGCTTCACGGCAACGATGGAAGAGGCTCGGCGCGGGCTCGATATGGGCTTCATGATCTCCTTTGCCGGGAACTTCACGTACCCGAAGATGAAGCATCTTCACGAAGTGGCCCGGCAGATTCCGTTGGACCGCATTTTCACGGAGACCGATTCGCCATTCCTTGCACCGCAGGTTCGGCGCGGCAAGCGAAACGAACCTGCGCTTGTGGTTGAGGTGGCGCGGGCATTGGCAGATGTGAGAAACTTAGCCAGCGAAGAAGTGGCATTCCGCACCGCGGAGAACTTCCGGGCGTTTTTCAAGCTAAGCGCGCCGGTTGCTTCGGGCAGACAAGGGGCCAGTTAACCACACAGGATGGCGTTCGCCGTTCAGCTCGCGAAAGGCATCTTCGATCTGGTCCGGGACGATCTGGCTCTCGTCGAGCAGGAGATCGCGGCTCAGAATGGCGGGGCGATTGATCCCGTCGTCGAGATCACGAGCTATCTGCGCGAAGGCGGCGGCAAGCGGATGCGTCCCGCGCTTCTCTTACTTTCCTCTGCTGCTTGCGGGCATCGCGGTGAAAGCGCGATTCGCCTGGGCGCCGTCGTGGAGATGATCCACAGCGCCACACTCGTCCATGACGACGTGATCGATGGCGCGAATACCCGGCGCGGACGTCCCAGCGCCAACGCACGCTGGGGCAATCACATGAGCGTGCTCGCCGGCGATTGGCTATATATGCAGTCGTTTGAAATGGCCCTACGCGAGCGCAACTTTACCGTCCTCGATATTCTGATCGACCTCACGCAAAACATGGTTGAAGGCGAGCTGCTGCAATTGATGCGGCTCGGACAAATCGATTTGACCGAAGCCGAAGCGACAGAACTTGCGTATCGCAAAACGGCGTGCCTTTTCAGCGGGTGCGCGCGGCTGGGCGCCGTGCTCGGGAAGCAGCCGGAGCGCATCGAAGAGGCGCTTGCGGAGTATGGCCGCAATGCCGGCCTTGCGTTTCAATTAGTGGACGATCTTCTGGACTTCACTGCATCGGTGGAAAAGCTCGGCAAGCCCGTTCTAAGCGATTTGAAAGAAGGGAAGGTCACGCTGCCGCTGATCTTTGCACTGCAGGCCGCCGGTTCGAATGGTAATGGGCATGGCGAGGGCCGCTCGTTGGTGGGGAAAGTTCTGGAAGAGCGCGAGTTTGTCAGCGTGCGGCCGGAACAGATTACCCGACTGGTGCGCGAAACGGGCGCACTCGAACGCGCTTCAAACTTGGCGCGCGCCTATGTGGATCGTGCTAAGGCATGCCTCGCCGAATTGCCGGATACGGAATACCGCCGCGCGCTTCTCGCCGTGCCCGATTTCATCCTCGAACGCGAAAATTAACTTTCAATTGGTCGTCGGTGGCGTGATTTCGCGTCCAGCTCCACGCATTTCAGCCGGCGTAGCCAGCGCAGCAGTGGGTGACAGCACGGCTGTTGCGTCGGCGATCAGATCATTCGGCTGCCAGTCAGTATCTTCTCGCCAGCTATAGATTTTTCCGTCGGGCGTAATCACGCTCGTGCTCATCGAGTGGACAAACGTTCCGTTTTGGTCCGCGACCGTCACGCCGAAAAAATCCGTCACTTTGTGGAGCTCGTCTTTCGGAATCACGGCGAAGTCCCAGCGGCCATATGGTGTGCCACGCGTGATGCCGTTGAAGGTCTTCGCATATTGGCGCAGAGCGGCCGGCGTATCGTGATCGGGATCGAAGCTGACGCTCAGCAGACGCATATGTTTGCTGAGTTGCGAATTCGATTTCGTGTCGGCATAAATTTGCGCGAAGTTATGCGAGACAAGAGGGCAGAAATTCTTGAAGGGGCAACGCGTGTAGATGAACGTAATCAACAGCGCATCGCCTCGGTAGGAGCTTAGGTGAATGCGCTTGCCGCTCTGATCGATGAGGGCGAAATCGGGAACGGTATCGCCGGGCCGCGGTTCATGGTCGCTTGTTGCGGCGGGAGAAGCGCCAGTGCCTTTCTTAACGACAACGATATTCTGGATGTACGGCGATTCATCGCCCTGCGGAACGATAATATCCGCCGTGATTTCGTCGCCTGGACTAACCTTCGCCAAGTCGTCCTTGCTTTTTACGGGATAGGGCATCGTCATCGCACCCATGAAGCCGGGGATCTCATCGCCATCGATCATGAGCGACTTGTTGGCCTGATCGATCGAGAGAACTTTTCCGTGCAGACGATAGACCTTGGCGTTTGCGGGCGTCGGCGTCGCTTGCTGCGTCGGTTGCTGCGCCTGCGAAGCCGATTGCGAAGCTTGCTTTGAGCAGCCCGCAACGGTGAAAAGCGCTAGCGCAACGGCGAACGCGGTCAGCGCCGCGAACTGGAAACGCGCACTGTTGAGACTTTTTTGTGTCATCGGTGCCTCTTGGTGTGGGTGAGCGCCACGAAACAGTTTACGCGCGCCCACCCCAAATTAGAATTAGAAATGGAAATGCCAGCGAAACTCCGCATAGATTTCGCGCGGGTTGTTGTAATGGAAGCCCCCAAAGGTGAGGCTATTGTCGATTAACAGGTGACGGTTGGTGACGTTGAGCGCGTTGACCGCAATCGAAAAGCGCTCGCCGAAACTTTTCGCGAGCGCTAGGTCGATTTGCGCGTGACCGGGCAAGTAGTCAGCCTGGAAAGGCGATCCCGGAACGCCCGCCGAGCCATTGGCGAAACCTGAGCCGTAGTAAATATTTGAGGAGAAGACCGTTTGCCACGGCAGGCTAGCGCTGAGCCCGAAATTCAGCGTGTTGCGCTGGTCGTGATCGAGGGCTTCCCAATCCGGAGGATCGTCCGGCGTGATCAGCCCCCCCGTGAACTCGCCGGCCGCCTGGGCCATTTGGTTGGAATAGGCCAAATGCACGTCGCCGCGATGCCAAATACGCGGAGAGCGGACGGTGACCTCCGCGCCGCGAATCCGCGATTCGGCAATGGTGACGGGAATGAAAACGCTCGAATCGCCGATGTTGTTATGATCGAGGAAATTCGCACCGCGCGTTTCGAAATCCGTAACGTCAAGCGACCAACCGCGAAAGGGAATCGTGACGCCGAATTGATGTTCTTCGTCGCGCTCGCCGTGAAGCGGGAGAAAGCACGTTGGATTGCCGGTATTACAGCAGCTTTGCGTTGATGGATTGCAGCCTGGCTCGATGAACCCAAGCAGCGGACCGGAAAGCGATACGAGCGGAGGCGGTTGATAATATTTCCCCCAGAATGCGCGGAACACCCAGTTGATGCCGGGAATTTTCAAAGTGCCGCCGATCCGCGGATACGCGCTATTCTCAGAGACACCTCCTGAAAAATGAGTGGCGCGCACGCCACCGATCAGAGTGAGGAGAGAATTTACCCTGAGATTGTCGCTGACGAAGAAGGCTTCTTCTGCGCCGAGGATGGCATTCTTCTCGTGAATCGGTGGATTGCCGCTTCCGTTGTTGAATACGAGTCCAAAGTTTTCATTTTGATTTGCCGCAAATGAATAAACGCCTGCTTCCGCATCGTTTCGCGGCAGATGAAAGCTGAGCACGGACTGGCCGCCACCATAGGTTGTGGAAAAGATCGCCTTCGTCGCTATCGGAGAGTCTGTGATCGGACTGTGATAGCCGGAGCTGTTGTAATGATAAAACGGCGAAACGGTCAGCACCGAGTTCGCATTGAACGTGTGAACCCAGGAAAAAAGAGCATAGCCGTCTGACTCGAGTTCATTGTCGCGCAAGCCGCTCGTGGGCCACTGTTGGTTATTGAAGTCGTTGGGATCGCGATCGTAAGGGATCTGATAGAAATCACGGCGCAGCTGGCCATCGAAGCGAAACTGGTTTTGCGAGTCCACGTTGTAAAGTAAGGACGTGAAGCCGCCAAAACCGTTTTCCGCGCCGTGGTAGACGTGCGCAACCGGCGTTTCGAGGCCCAGATTGCTACGGTTTCCGTTCACGCTCGTGTAGTACGCGAATCTTTGCGTGTGGCTGCCGAAGCTAAGCTGGTCGTCCGTCTGATAGAAACTCCCGATCGTGGCGACGAGTTCTCCCTCGCTGTTCATGTCGAAGCCGGACTTCGGCAATATGTTGAATTCGCCGTAGGTGCGGTCGCCGTATTCCGCGTTGTAGCTGCCACGCAGGATTTCGACATAGTCGATGTCTTTCGGATCGACGCGCGGGCCAATACTCGTGGCGATATTCGTGTCCGGAATCGGCACGCCATCGATCAGCCAGGTTGTTTGGTGTCCGCCGCGCATGTGAAGCATGTCATGCGTTGTATACGCGCCGGGAGTGAAGTCGGTGATCATGTTCAAGCTGTTCGTCGAGTCCGCGCCGGGCGTCT
This sequence comes from Candidatus Acidiferrales bacterium, assembly GCA_035279845.1. GTDB lineage: Bacteria > Acidobacteriota > Terriglobia > Acidiferrales > UBA7541 > Palsa-295. Next base: position 7,295 of record DATEGW010000214.1, read on the forward strand.
GCTGGATGCTTTGCCGGTCAACGAGAGTCGTCGGCGTGGCGGTCTGCGCTGTCGAAGCAGCTTCGTCAGCTGTGACAACGGTTTTCTCGCTTAACGTCGGGATCGAGAGCATGAAGTGGAGCACGGGCGATGTTCCCGATTCGAGCGTGATTGGTTCCTGCGATTGGCTGAAGTTTTCGGCGCTTGCCGTCACTGTGTAATCGCCGAAGGGAACTGCCGGGAACGAGAACTCCCCATTGCTGTCGGTGGCCGTTGAAATCGAGTAATCCGACGTCGCGGATTTGAGTTGAACGGTAGCGCCTACAATCGGCCGGTGCTGTGGGTCGTGGACCACGCCGCGAATATTGCCGAACACCGTTGCGCGCAAGCCGAATGCGCAAGATAGCAGAAATAGAGACAACAGCAGAAAATGCCTTCGCACAGACGAAATCCTCCTCGCAATTTGGTCGTTCTTGCCTTCGGTGGAGTCAGCCTAACGTCTGGGAGGTGCGAAAGGCGGGGATTGGAAACCTTTTGAAGCCGCGGCGATTGCCTCAGCCTGGGATGTGCGAGTTGCCACGGGACGCATCTCCCGAAA
>DATEGW010000215.1:0-5268 GCA_035279845.1 Candidatus Acidiferrales bacterium
ACTTCCGTTGAGCCGCACCAAACCACAACGAGCCGATCGAGTTTGTTCTTCTTCTTGAAATCGCGAATATCCTGGCGAAGCTGCTGGGCGAGATCGAATTTCGTTTTTCCTTTCTTTACGTGCGTGCCGTCGAGATTTTTCACGAAGGCGCGGTCGAAGGCAGCCGTCATTGGCTTGATGGTCTTCAGGAACTTCGCCGCTTTGTCGAGATGCTTTGCATCGAGAACGCCGGCCTTGGCCGCAGCCTCGTAGGCATTGTCAGGGAAGGGGTCCCAGCCGCCAAAAACGACGTCATTGAGGTCGGCGAGCTTGATGAAGTCTTTAATTTTGGGAACGCGGGCTTCCGTGCGGCGGCCGAGGCGAATGGTGCCAATCTGCGTGAGCGAACCCACGGGCACGGCAGCGCCTTGGCGAACGAGTTCGACTCCGGCCATCAATGTGGTGCTAACGGCGCCCATTCCGGGCGTCAAGATGCCGAGTTTGCCCTTTGGCGGAGCGATGCTGACGGGCCTGCGCATTCGAAGATGTCTCCTTGGAGAGTTTTAAATTGCGGGGAACATATTCGGATATTGGGTTGGCATTTGCAAGCAGCGAATTACTGGCGATATTGTAGAACAATGTTTTACAATATTGAGCTATGCGGATAGCCAAAACGGTTTGTATTACATTGCCTCCTGATTTGTTGAAAAAGGCGCAGAAGGTTGCGGCGCGAGAGCATCGGACGATGAGCGAGCTTTTTCGCGAGGCGCTGCGACGTTATATGAATGAGGGAGCGCGAACCGAACCGAGTGGAGCGGATAGCGCTCCCGAGGGAATGCCGTCTGCCTCGAGCGTGATTCATTCGTTTCGAATGGAGAAGATTGGGAAGTGATCGCTGTAAGAACGAAAAGCGCCCGACTAAACTGCAAGCCGGCCGCTACGATGCAGAGACAAAGTGCCGATCAGGAGATCGGCGCTGCCAGGAAGTCCGACCACTAATTGGGTGTTGGTTTTTCTGCGTGATCGATCACCAGGACGTTTACTTCGCCAGTTTCGGGTTTTAGTTCCAAACCAAAGTTTTCTCTCAGTGCCGTCGGAAGTGACGGAAGAGGCGAGTTGGCGGCTAAGTCGCCCGCCCACTTCAGACGCAGATCGTAGGTGCCATTCAAACCTGTTTTGTCGATGACGGGCCGCTGGAGAACAGAAGCTAATGCGCTAGCCAGTTGAGATATTGGGCCGGGCGACAGCGGCAGGGGGTGACATGCACGATCTTCTGGAGGGCAAGGAAGTATGGAATTGCCATAGATCGGCGGGTCTTTCTTGGAGTCGTACGGTCTGCCTTTGAAGCCGCCTTTGGCGACGACCAGCGCGTAAACCGAACCTGGCTTCTTTTCCCAATGAACAGCGAGTTTGAAACGATCGGCGAGCATGTTTTGCATCATTTGTCGCGCCTGGGCTTCTGTCGTATCAAGCGGCATGGTCGCCTGAAAAATATAGGTGTCACGGTTACCATCGGGGCCACACGGTGCTGCCGCCCATTTCGGAAGTCCATCAATCGATGCAAACCAGGAAAAGTGATAAGCATAGAAAATGAGCGATTTCAACGTTGCGCATTGATCGGCAAGCCTGCCGGGTGTAGCGTGCATCCCCACGACCATATTGCCGCTGCCTTGTGGGCTACGCTCGTGGATGGATACCGCATCGAAGGCGAGTCTCTCGCCGCTGTTTGGCACGCGATCTTGGGTTTTGGCATTCAGCGCGACGAGAGATACGGCTATGAGTGCAGGGCAGAATGCGGTTTGCAGAAATCGCGAGCGCCAAGCCATGTTCACCTCTTGTGAGATGAGGAGTTCGTATTGTTGCAGTGATGATGTCCGCCGAGGGCGTTCGGTTGCAAGTCATTTATTTGCGGAAAGTCGCCAATCAGGAGATTGGCGTTCCCAGGAAAGCCAATTTGTCGGGCGTGTTCACGGGGCGGAGTTCGTTTGGCTCGTCCGTTTACGGCGTAAGTTGGTAGAGTGAGGGCACGAGGGCGATCATTTCTGCCATGACAAAACTCGACGAGGCGGGGCAGCCGGCGAGATGGAAGAGGCTGCTGGCGTTTGCGACGATCTATTGCGTGTGGGGATCGACGTTTCTGGCGATTCGCATTGGGGTGCGCGAAGTGCCGCCGTTTTTGTTGGCGGCGATGCGGTTTTTGGTTGCGGGCGCTTTGCTCTATGGATGGTTGATTTTGCGCGGGGAGCGTTCGCCGCGGGCGCGTGAGTGGGGATCGGCGTTTCTGCTGGCGATCTGCATTTTCGTGCTGGATTACGGATTTGTGTTTTGGGCCGAACAGCGGGTGCCTTCCGGAGTTACCGCAGTGATGCTGGCGACGATTCCCGCGTTCACGGCGCTTTCGGAGATTATTTTCCTGCGAACGCAGAAGCTGACGTTGAGGTTGGGGCTGGCGCTGCTGATAGGTTTGGGTGGCGTGGTGGTCCTGATGAGCCATTCGATGCTATTGGGAGGCGAACCGATTGAGGTGGCGGGTGCGGCGGCGCTGATGGTTTCGGCGATGAGCTGGTCTGTGGCGTCGGCGCTGATGCGCAAACTGCCGCAGCCGAAATCAAAGGCAATGAGCGCGGGATCGCAGATGCTTGCCGGGAGCGTGATGCTGGGAATCATTGCCGCTGCTCTTGGGGAGTTTCGCGGGTTCCAGTTCGGGAGCGTGTCGCGCGGGGCGTGGTTTGCGCTGGCGTATTTGATCGTCTTCGGGTCGATCATCGCGTTTACGGCATATGTTTGGCTGATTCATCATGAGTCGCCGACGAAAGTGGGGACGTATGCGTATGTGAACCCGGTAATTGCCGTTCTGCTGGGGTATTTTTTCGCGGGCGAGCCGCTTGGGTTGCGGACGATTTTAGGGACCGCGTTTGTGCTGGTGAGCGTGGTGGTGATCACGACGATGCGCGGGAAGAAGAGTGCCGTCGCGCCTGCGGCGGCTGGGGAAGAATCGGCGGCATGATCGGCCGCGTGGCCGGCCGCGTGGCGAAAACCTTGTAAGCCCCAGAATGTGCAGGAGTTTGCACACTTCCGGCGGTGCCATTCCGCTGAATCGTGTGCGTGGATCGCGCTTGCATTTGTAAGTCTATTTGTTTGTTTTATTTACAGGCGCCGCAGCTTTGGAATGGCAAATGCTGCTGCTTTCGTGCGCTGAGTGTGCGCGTGTACACAATTCACGTACGTCCGGGGACTACATGGAGCCGAGAGTGAACGCGGGAACGGTGGGGGGAAGTGGCTTCTCGATGCGTGCGATCGCGTTGCGTTTGTCGATAGCTGGGCTTGCGCTGGCGGTTGCGATGCTGGCTCTGCCGTCGCGCGCCGCGGCTGACAACATCGTGATTTCGCTCCAGGAAAACGGCGGGGCGTTGCAGCAGGTGGCGAACGGAGACGGGTCGGCTCTATACATCGGACAGTTTGGCGATTATCTGATTAATTCCGTCTATGCGAATGGCAGCCCCAATCTGACGGAGCCGAATCTGCAGACCGTTTCGCTGGATATCTCGAGCGGCGGCAGGGGCACTGACGTTCTTAATATTTACGTGAGCGAGATGGGCCTTACTTCTCCGTCGGGAGTGAATCCCTTTGTGAGTTCGTTTGCCGCAGCGCTCACTGGAAACGTCGCGTCAGTATTGGAGCAGACGTTTATCGGATTGCCGGGGTCGGGTACGCCATTGTCTCAATATCTGTTTACGAGTGACGGATCTACCTCTTTGGTCGCCAATACCCCGAACCTGACGGGAGCATACAACGAGACCGTCCAGTATACGATTACCACGAAGGGTGTGGGCGGCGTCCTGGCGGCGATTCAGATCGCGGGCGGCAACGGGCCTGTCAATACGCCTGAGCCTTCGACGTTGCTGTTGATGGGCTTGGGCCTTGGCAGTTTGCTGCTACTCGGAAGACGGCGGCTGGCTCTTTCGCAAAGCGCTCAGTAAGCATCTATCGGATATTCGACATTGAGGCGAGTCGAGCCAATTAGGCTTGTGCTCGCCTCTTTTTTATTCCCGCCATTAAGGCCGCACTAGCGAGAACGCCAGCTTCACCGTACAACGGGCCAGACCATCGCGCGCTGCACAAAAGTGCCCGACCATAAGTCGTGTCGACCGCTACAGGATGCTGCCGAGGATGCACAGCGAGGAGTCGCTGTGCCACAATGCGCGCTATTGAGTGGACCGCTGCGCTAGTGCGGCTGGCGCTGCGGAGGGAAGCGTGGCGGATGGAGCTGCGCTTGGCGCTGTCGCGTCGATGGAGGCGCCGTTGACGACGATCTCGACGCGCCGATTGCGTTGGCGGCCTTCGGGCGTGTCGTTGGAGGCGACGGGATCGGCTTTGCCGAGTCCTTTTGCCGTGATCGATGCTGCCGGTACGCCCTCTTGCGCGAGAAAATCGCGGACGGAACCGGCGCGCTGCTCGGAAAGCTGTTGGTTGTAGTCGTCGCCGCCGACGCTATCGGTGTAGCCCTCGATCTGCAACGTCAACCCTGGATGTGCGAGCAAAATGCCGGAAATCTTCGCCATGGTTTCGCGTGCACCCGGCTTAAGGGTGTAACTTCCGGTGTCAAAGAGGACATCGGACATATTCACGATGAGGCCGCGAGCGCTGTCATTGGTCTGCAAGATGGAATTCAGTTGGGCGAGAAGCTGTTTGCGAAGATCGGTCTTTTCGGCGTCGGCCCTCGCGGCGGCTTCGCGGGCTTGCGCAGCTTCGGCTTCGGCGGCTTGCTTTTGTGCCAGGGCATCCTGCTTTTGCGCGAGTGCGGCTTGTTGTTCAGCGAGAGCAGCTTGACGCGCCTGTTCTGCCTCTTCCTTGGCCTTTGCCGCTTGCGCCGCTTCTGCTAACGCTTCCTGTTTGGCGCGCTCTGCTTCGACTTTGGCCGTTTCGGCCTGCTGGCGAGCCTGTTCGGCGGCCTGGACCTGGGCGGCTGCCGCTGCCGCTTCGGCTCGCGCTTTTTCCGCGCGCTCCTCGGCGGCTTGCTTTTCGGCGGCGGCTTGCGTTTGTGCGTCTTCTTCGGCCTTCTTCTTCACGGAGATTACGCGGGCTTCTTCGGCGGTTTGGATAGCATCGCGGGACATCGCAATGACGGCCGTTTTTTCGCGCTTTTGGCGGTAAGCTTGCTCGGCAGACTGAAGCTGCTGATTGGCCCTCCCGATTACATCGGCGGCGTATTTTGAGGCGTCTGCATTGTTGGCGATGCGAACAGCGTTGCGGGCCTCGAAGAGTTCGGTTGGCGTCTTGCGGTCGATG
>DATEGW010000216.1:0-14564 GCA_035279845.1 Candidatus Acidiferrales bacterium
TTAACAACGCCACGCTCGCTGACGTTCGCGCCTTCTTCCAAACCTACTACAAGCCGAATAACGCGACGCTCGTCATCGTCGGCGATTTCAATTCCGATCAAGCCCTCGCGTGGATACACAAATATTTCGACGGCATTCCGGGGTCTGCCAAGCCTATTGCGCGAAACATTCCGCAGGAACCGGCGCAAACTGCAGAGCGCGAAGTGAAAAAATCCTATTCCAATACTCCGCTTCCGGCTGCGGTGATTGGTTACAAAATGCCCGCTCGCTATGCGCCCGATGCTTATCCTCTCGAGCTCGCTTCTGACATTCTGGCGGCCGGCGAAAGCAGCCGTCTGTATCAGGAACTCGTCTATAAGCAGCAGATCGCAGTGCAAGCTGCCGGCTTCGGCGATTTTTCCGAAGACCCCAATCTTTTCTGGGCTTACGCGATCATGAATCAGGGCCACACAGCCCAAGAAGGCGAAAAGGCTGTGGTCAACGTCCTAGACGAGCTGAAAACTCAGCCCGTGGATGCCGAGGAAGTTGAGAAAGCAAAAAATCAGGAAATCGCCGCGGCTGTCCTTGGCCGCGATTCCGACGAAGACAAAGCCGTTGCCATCGAAAATGCTGCCGTGATCGGCAAAGATCCGAATCTCGTGAACACTGAACTTGATCGCTATCTCACTATTACGCCCGAGGACATCCAGCGGGTAGCGAAGCAATATTTCGTTCCGCAACATGCCACCGTTCTCTACGTCACGCCGGCGGCCCCAACCCAATGAGATCACAAACGATAAAAACTGCGGCCGCACTCCTGGCGTTTGCGCTCGGCCTCGCGAATGTTTCCATCGCGCAAAACGGCCCGCAAACAGCGCGCCCCGCCGATTCCCCCAGCACTGGCAACCCCAACGGCAGTGGCGTCGTTCCGCCGGGAGTGAAACTCGTCCCGCAGCGCCCCGCCCCGGCAGCGCCTAAAGAGTTCCATTTCCCTGACGCCGCGACGAAGACTCTGCCGAATGGTCTGCGCGTCTTCGTCGTTCATGACGCGAGTGAACCCGAAGTGGCCGTCCATCTTGTTGTCATGACCGCCGGCACAAGTAAGGACGATCCCAAGGCGCCGGGCGTTGCCCAAATGACGGCCAACATGCTCACGCAGGGAACGCAAACTCGCTCCGCGCAGCAGATCGCGCAAGCCATCGACTTCGTCGGGGGCACTCTCAACGCCGCAGCTGGATTCGATTCCACGGACGTCACGTTGAGCATCGTCAAGAAAGACCTGACCGTCGGCCTCGACTTGATGCAGGACGTGGTGCTGCATCCGGCCTTCAAAACCGACGAACTCGATCGCCAGCGGGAACAGCTCCTCTCCAACTTTGAGGTCGAATATTCCGATCCCGACTATCTTGCAACAGCAGTGTTTGGCCGAGTCCTTTATGGAAATTCTCCCTATGGATTGCCGCCGGAAGGCACGCCGGATTCCGTCAAGAAAATGGACCGTGACGCGCTCGCAAAATTCCACAACGTGAATTACGCGCCCAATCAATCTCTGCTCGCTTTCGCGGGAGATATCACGCCCGACGAGGCATTCGCCGCGGCCGAAAAATATTTCGGTTCATGGCCCAAGTCCGCGGCGTCAGACATTGCGCCCCCGCCGGCCGCCGGTCCTTCTGGCGTCCATTTCTGGCTCATCGATAAGCCTGATGCCGTGCAGACGCAAATCCGCGTCGGCAGACTCGGCATTCGCCGAGCCGATCCCGATTACATCCAACTTCTTGTCGCCAATAGGATTTTTGGCGGCGGATACAACAGCCGTCTCAACACCGAAGTCCGCATCAAGAAAGGCCTCACGTACAGCGCGTATTCGTCATTCAATCCGCACCGCTACGCCGGCTCGTTTGTCGTCGGCACCTATACGCGCACGGCGGCAACCGTCGAAGCCATGAAGCTCGTGATGAATCTTCTATCGCAAATGACGAATGGCGACGTAAGCCCGCAAGAAATGGACTTCGCGCGCGATTACCTCGCCGGCGTCTATCCGATCCAGTCCGAAACGGCGGATCAGGTGGCAGGCCGCGTTCTTACGGTCGCCGCGTACGGCCTTCCTGCCGATTACAACAGCACGTATCCCGATAAAATCCGAGGCGTCACTGCTGCCGAAGTCAAATCCATGGCCGCGAAATATATGTCGGCCGGCGATCTCGATGTTGTCCTCGCCGGCAACGTCAGCGCATTTCGCGATGAGCTGAAGAAGGAATTTCCCTCCGCGAAATTCGACGAAATCGCGGCTGACCAGATCGACTTGCTCGCACCCGATCTGCGCGCCGCAAAGGCTGCTGCCGCAGCAGCAACCCCGGCGTCACTCGCCGCGGGCAAGGAGTTACTCGATGCAGCCATGCAAGCCGCCGGAGGCGATGCGCTCAAATCCGTTTCCGGCCTGGCAATGACCGAGTCCGAGCAGCTTCTCGGCGGAAGTGGCCCGATGCAACGCAACGTCAACTGGTCCGTCGAATATCCCAATCGCTGCCGGGCCGAAGTGCAATCCAACGGCATGACCATCCGCCAAGGCTCCGACGGCAAATCCGCATGGATCGAATGGCAATCGCAAACGCACGATGCCACGCAAATGATGGGTGAGTTTCAGCGCGGGATCGCGCTATTCGGAGGCGGCTGGGGCCTATATCAGCAGGCGCTCGCCGGAAAAATCCAGGCGCAGGCAATAGGCGACGAGCAAATCGACGGCAAAAATCTGCCGGGCATCATGATGCAGACTGCCTTCGGCAACATAAAACTCTACTTCGATCCGCAAACGCACCTTCTTGCGGTAGCGCGCTATCAATCCGCTACATCCAAAGGCGCGGTCGATAGCGAACAGCGCTGGTCCGACTACCGCGCCATCGATGGCCGCCAATTCGCGTTCTCCACCGTTGTCTATCGCGACGGCCAAAAATATATGGAGTCCACCGTAAGAGATCTAAAGCTCAATCCCTCACTACAAGATTCGCTCTTCGCAGCGCCGCACCAACCACAGCACTAATCGGCAATCATTTTTAACTTTACGAAACGGAGCGGCCCTTCCCTGCTTCCCTGCCTCTTTGCTTCCTCTCTGTGCCTCTGTGTCTCCGTGGTCAACCTCACTTCACCCAAAGCACTACTTTCCCAATGTTCTTCCTGTCGTGAATGTACTGGTGCGCTGCAGCCGCATCCGCTAGTGGGAATTTCTTCCCCACCAGGGGCTTAAGCTTCCCCAACGAGTACATCTGAAAAATATCTTTCATCTGGCTATGCAGCAGCGCGGGCCGGGACGTCAATCCGGAAAGGTTCACGCCGATGATCGAGACATTCTTCGCCATCAAATCCAGCGGCTGAAACTTCGGCGTTTCAAGCAAAGCCCTCGCGCTGCCAATCGTGTCTTTCTTCCCGCTCGGCTTCACAATCGTCGAAAATCCGAAGATCACCAGCCGCCCGGTCGTAGCCAGGCAATCGTAGCTGCGCGCAAAAGACTTCCCGCCAATCGGGTCCATCACCATCTCGACGCCGCCCGCCGCATATTTCTTGATCACCTCGACAAAATTGTCTTTCTCGTTGTCAATCGAATGATCCACGCCCATCTTCCGCAACGTGTCCTGTTTCGCAGGTCCGGCCGTCGCGAAAATCTTTAACCCGCGCGCCTTGGCAATCTGCACGGCCGCAATGCCGACGCCTCCTGCGGCGTTGTGGATCAAAATCCTGTCGCCCGGCTGCATGTTCCCCATCATCACGATCGAGTGATGAGCTGTCAGATAATTCACTGGAATCGCCGCAGCCTCATCAAAACCGATTCCCTGCGGCAATCGAAAGGCGAGGCCCGCCGGCACGGTCACCCATTCAGCATAGCCGCTGAAATTCGTCACGGCTGTAACAGCATCGCCCGGGCGCAACGCATCTCCATCCGCCGACCGGACGCTGTCGCCGATTTTCTCCACAATGCCGGCCACCTCCAGACCCGGGACGAACGGCGGCTTAGGCGCCGTCGGATAAAGCCCCATCCGCGACAGCAAATCGGCGAAATTCACCCCGATCGATTTCACTCGAATCAGAATTTCGCCGGTTTTCGGCTGCGGATCGGGCACATCCTGCACAGAAAAAACCTCGGGAGCCCCGTACCTCCGAATTACGGCCGCACGCATCTAAATCTCCTTTGACCTGTAGCGGACCGGGCTGAGGGCACTGGGTCGCCGCAGCAATTCCATTGGGAAAAAAGAATATATTACTTTACACTGTAAGACCCTGTGCCTCGATGAAAATACAATTGAAGCGTGGCAGAACGTTCGCGTTCGCAGCAATAATGGCCATAAGTTGCGTCTTTCTGGCGTCAGCCCAGCCTGCCGATTCTCCCCAACCGCCGCTCATCGCCGCAATGCAGCAGGAGCTCGGCCGGTCCATGGACGCCCTATCGACCGCCAACCCGCCGGCCTACTTTATCGGCTACACCGTCACGGATGCGGACGAATCCGAAGTTTCCGGCTCCAATGGTGCGCTAATCGAGAGCGATGACGACCACAATCGCTATCTCGAAGTCCAAACACGCGTTGGGTCCTATCAACTCGACGATACGCACAAAATCACCGGCGGACGCGATGACTTCACCAGCGGCGCCGAGCCCGCTGTGCTCGATGACGATATTCCTGTGCTCCGCCGCGAAATGTGGCGGCAGACCGATCGCCAGTACCGCGAGGCTTCTCAGCGCCTGATTCAGGTAAAAACGAGCCAGCAGGTGCAAGTGCAGAGCAGTGAAGGCGGAGCCCCCGATTTTTCGCATGAGACGCCGCACACCTCTGTTGGGCCGCTCGTCTCGATTCACGTGGACCGCAAACCGTGGGAAGAGCGCGTCCGCCGCTACACCGCGGAATTCGGCAAATCGCCCGCTACGCTGAATTCATTGGCAACATTCACCGCGCAGGCCACAAATCAGGATCAAGTCACGTCCGAGGGCACCAAACTTCAATTCGGGCTGATCCATTACCGGCTTGAACTTTATCTGCAAACAAAAGCTCCCGACGGCATGGACATAGACCGTTACGCCAATTTCGATTGGCTCGATCCGAAAGATGCTCCGACGGACAAGACCGTTGACGCCACAATTCATCAGTTGATCGGCGAAGCTGAAGCGCTCGACAAAGCTCCGCTCGTCGACCCGTACGCAGGTCCGGCGCTGCTCACGGGACGCGCTGCCGCCGTTTTCTTCCACGAAATCTTCGGCCATCGCGCCGAAGGTTTCCGCCAGAAAGACATCGAAGAGGGCCAGACGTTCACCAGCAAGATCGGCGAAAAGATCATGCCCGATTTCATCTCGATCAAAGACGATCCCACCGAAGCGACCCTGAACGGCGAGATGCTGCTCGGCCATTATCCTTACGACGACGAAGGCGTGCCCGCACAGAACGTGCAACTCGTGGATCATGGCGTGCTGAAAACTTTTCTCATGTCGCGTTCGCCACTGGTCAATGTGCCTAACTCCAACGGCCATGGCCGACGCCAACTTGGATACGTTCCCGTCGCGCGCCAGGGCAATCTGATCGTCTCGAGCACCAATGGCGTTCCGTTTGCGCAGTTGCGCCAGAAGCTGATCGCCATGGTCAAGCAGCAGGGCCTGCCATATGGTCTTCTGATTGACGACATTTCGGGCGGGTTCACCATGACCGGTCGCGCGCAGCCTCAAGCCTTCCAGGTGACGCCGCTCGTCGTCTATCGCGTTTACGCCGATGGCCGCCCGGATCAACTTGTGCGCGGCGTGAATATCGTCGGTACGCCGCTTGTTTCGCTTTCGAAAATCGTTGCCACCAGCGACAAGCAGGAAATCTTCAACGGCTACTGCGGCGCCGAATCGGGATCCGTGCCCGTCGCAGCCGCATCGCCTGGAATCCTCATTTCCGAAATGGAATTCGCCAAGAAGGAAACTTCGACGGACAAACCGCCGATCCTGCCGCCCCCCGCGCATGATCCGGACGCAGCCAAAGGGCACGCACAATGAAAAAGCTTTTTTCTACGGTCGCACTCATTGCGGCCACAGCGCTTTCCGTGTCCGCTGGTGCGCCGCGTGCGGCTTCACGCCCCGCGCGCGCCAGGCAGTCCACCAGCATGCCGGACTTCGCCAACGACAAAGACCAGACGCTGCACGCCATGCAGGACGAACTGAATCGCTCGAGAGCCCGGCTCATTATCCCGAGCGTCGGCAAGCCTTACTTCATCGAATACCGCCTCATCGATCTTGATATCCGCGAAGTCAGCGCCTCGTTCGGCGCCGAAGTTTCCAGCGCCGCTTCGCGCACACGCAGCATGGGCGTTGACGTCCGCGTGGGCAACTATCATCTCGACAGCTCGAATTTCGTCGGCGGCCAAGGTGGTTTCCAGGGCGTCTTTGGCAACACGGGACAAGTCGGCATCGACCGCGATTACCATTCACTTCGCCAGGACCTCTGGCTCGCCACCGACGAAGCCTATAAGAGCGCCGCCGCCCAGATGTCTCTCAAGCAGGCGTTTCTTAGCAGCCTCACCAAGCCGCCCGAAATCGACGACTTCTCGCAAGTTCCGCCCATCGTCGATGTCGAGCCGCGCATGGAAGCGGACTGGACCTCGCGCAATTGGGAACAGGAAGCGCGTCAGGCATCGGCCGGACTGAAGAAATTTCCCGATCTCTACGGTTCGCACGTCAACTATTACATCATCTACGCGACCACCTACCTGATGAACAGCGAAGGCACCGTGATCCGCAATTCGCGCTGCATCGCCGCTGTTGAAGCCGCTCTCGATACGCAAGCCGAAGACGGCATGCCGCTGCACAATTTCTATTCCGTGGACGTGGTGAATCCCGCCGATCTGCCCGACCCGGCTACTGTCGCGAAGGGCATCGAAGATGCCGCCACGCAACTGACGGCGCTCCGTGAGGCGCCGCTCGTCACCGACTACACCGGCCCCATGCTCTTCGATCCTCGGGCCGCCGGATCGCTCATCGCGCAGCTCGTTACTCCATCGCTTTCCGGCGCTCGTCCGCCGCTTTCTTCCAACTCGCAGTTTGACCAGATGATGGCTCGCTTCGGCGGACAAAGCGATTGGTCCGGTCGCCTCGGAACGCGCGTGCTTCCTGTTGGCGTCTCGCTCATCGACGATCCTACGGCGACCAACACGCAAGGCCAGCCGCTCATCGGCGATTACAAAGTCGACAACGAAGGTGTAAAGGCGCAGAAGGTGACCATTGTGAACAACGGCCTGCTCACGGGGCTGCTTATGACGCGCCGCCCAGGGCCAGACTTTGACGCGTCCAACGGCCATGCCCGCGCCAGCAATACGCAGCCGATTCCCAGCAACCTGATCCTGCAAGCGACTAACGCGCTCGATCAAAACGCGCTACAACAGAAATTCATCCAGGCCTGCAAAGACGATGGCCACAATTGGTGCCTCGAAGTTCAGCGCATGGATAATCCGGCACTGGGCGCCGTCAGTCCCGGCGATGCGGGCGATACCGTCAGCCAGCTCGCAGGCGGACTCAGCAGCGGCACGCGCCTTCCACTCATGATGTACAAGGTTTACGTCAACGACGGCCACAAGGAACTTGTTCGCGGCGGCACGATGCAGGATCTTACCGTTCGCACCCTTCGCAATATCATGGGAATTGGCAACGACTTCACGGTCTACAACTATTTGCAAAATGCCGAAGACGGCCTCGCCGGCACTGCGCTTGGCGCCTTTGGCACCGTCGGCGAAAATGGGATTCCGACCACCGTCACCGCGCCCTCGCTCCTTCTCGAAGAAGTCGAGGTCCGCGGCTTCCACGGCGAGCCGCGCCGCCTCCCGATCGTTCCGCCCCCTCCGATGCAGTGAAACTCCTAAGCTGACGCAGCACCCTATTCGTGGCGCAGAGCGGCAATCGGATCGACGCGAGTGGCGCGTCGCGCAGGCGCGTAGCTTGCGAGCAGCGCTACAGCAATGAGAATGACGGTGGCCGCGGCAAACGTTACAGGATCGGCAGGCTTGATTCCGTAAACGTAGTCGCTCATCAATCGGCTCATCGCAAGCGCAGCCATCAGTCCAATCGCAACTCCCAAGAGGGTCACGCCCAAACCTTCCCGCAAAATAAGCAGCCGGACCTGATGCGCATTGGCGCCCAACGCCATGCGAATTGCCATTTCTTGTGTCCGCCGGCTTACGGTGTACGACATCACGCCGAAAATACCGATCGCGGAAAGCGCCAGCGCAAGCGCAGCGAAAATCCATACGAGAACCATTGGAAACCGGATGGCCCCATACTGGTCGGCCACCATCTGATCCAGGGTCGCAACACGGTTGATCGGCTGTTCAGGATCGAGCGCCGACACCGCATTGCGAATTGTTGGCATCAGCTTAAGCGGTGGCAAAGCGCTACGCACAACGAGAAACGCGGAAGCATTCGGATGTTGCGAGAATGGGACATAGATGTCGGGATTCGGCGACCAAAGACTTCCGTTCCGTAGATCCTTCACTACGCCGACTATCTCGAGCGCCTGCCCTGCGCCGAGTGACTCGCCAGAGTATTGCCGCGAAATAATCGTAAAGTGGCCGCCGATCGGATTCGAGCGGGGCCAAAACCTCCGGGCAACCGTCTCACTAATAATCGCTACGGCCGGTGCCGTGCTGGAATCGCTTGCCGAAAATTCGCGCCCTGAAAGGAGCGAGATTCCCATGGCGCGAAAGTAATCGGGTGTGACGTAATCGAAATCCGAAGTCGGCTCCTGGCCGGGTGCAGGACGAGCCATGCCATCCGGCAGAAAGAACACGCGCGTGCCGCTGAGTGCGCCTGCGGCAGTAACGCCGGGAATCGCCTTGATATGATCGAGCAGATTGCGATAAAAAAGCATCTGCTGAGTAGCCGATGCATACCGGTACGATGGCAGCGAAATACTCATGCGGATCGCGTTCCCGGGATTGAACCCAAGATCCACATTCATCAAGCCGATGAATGTGCGAATCAAAAGGCCCGCACCCGCCAGCAAAACGAGCGCGAGCGCCACCTCGGAAACCACAAGCGCGTTCCGCATGCGCCTGCGGCCCGGCTCAGGCGTTGCGCTCATTCCAGCTTCTTTGAGCGATCCGTTCACGTCGGTTTTCGCGGCGGCTAGCGAGGGGGCGAGGCCAAAGAGCAGAGCAGTTCCAACGGTCGCCACAACGCTGAAGAGCAGCACCCGCCAATCGATATCGATGATTTTCGCGTTCGGCAGCGACAGTTGATATCGATTCAACGCCAACGTAAGCAACCGGTCACCCGCATAGGCTATGGCTAGGCCCAGCGCTCCCCCGATCGCGGCCAGCACAACGCTCTCCGTAAGGAACTGCCTGACGAGCCGCCCGTGCGTGGCGCCAATCGCCATTCGGATCGCAACTTCGCGCTTTCGCCGCGTCGCACGCGCAAGCAGCAGGTTCGCTACATTCGCGCAGGCGATTAGTAATACGAAGATCGCCGCTCCGAGCATAATCAGGAGCGGTGTCCGCATGTGGCGGTAATAGGCCGCGTGCAACGGTTCGACTTTAATGCCCCAGCCTCCGTCCGCGCCTGGATATTTCTTCGCCAGATTGATAGCCAGCGCATCCATCGCCGCTTGTGCGTGCGGGATGCTGATACCATCCTTGAGCCGCGCTTGTGTTTGCAGATCCCGCGTAGTACTGCGCCCTTTTTCGCTCTCTTCTTCCGGCGTAAGCACGAGCGGTACAAAAACGCCGATGTCTTGATCCCATGTGAATCGGAAGTTCGCGGGCATCACCCCGATGATGGTGTAGCGGCGCTCGTCAAGATCGATGGCCTTGCCGAGAATTGCAGGATTCGATGCGTAACGTGTTTTCCAGAGCCCGTAGCCGATGATTGCGACTTGATCGTTACCGGCCTGCAATTCGTTCCGTGAGAAGAATCGCCCCATCAATGGCTGTATGCCGAACATGGGCAGGAGTTCATCGGAGGCTTTAACGCCGATGATACTTTCCGGTCTGTCGCCGCCAGTGATGTTGAAACGTGAACCGCGGAAATACGCGACCTGCTGAAATATTTGAGTGCTCGCAACATCGACGATATTCGGGGCCGACACGCCAACTTGCATGTAGCCCTCGCCCTGCTGATTGCGCCATTGCCCCAGGCCGACGAGCTGTTCGGGATTGGGATACGGTAAGGGCCGCAGCAGTACGGCGTTCACGAGGCTGAATATCGCGCTGTTCGCTCCGATGCCGAGGCCAAGCGTCAGCACAGCCACAGCGAAGAAACCCGGGCTCTTGCGCAGCGCGCGGAGGGCATAACGAATGTCTTGCAGCGTGGGCATGCGGTTCCTCCAGATCCTTCAGGAAACGCGCGTTTGATGCTAACACCAACGGGAGCGGACATCATCGCCACAAAGAATCATATAAGTCGCTTTTCCCACCGCTTGCCGCAAATTAGCAAGTGAGCCCCGCTGTTCGCGCTGCATGGGAGTTCCTCGGTGAGCGCCGACTACGTCGACTCGCGTTCAGCCATTATCCCTCACTGTTTTACGTCCGCCAAAATATCATCGTTGTCGTTCACCGTCACCTTGTCGGGCTTCACCGGAAGCGTCAAATTAAACGTTTCCGAATCCTTGCGCACCAGCAGCCACCCGATCGGGATCACTCTGCCCGAAATGTGCGCGTAGAACGGCAAAATATCCTTCCAATCCTCCGGCACGCCAGACCGTGTGATCGTTCCAGTGACGTCCCATTTCCCGTTCGACGGCTGTATGGTTGTCGAAAAGTTGTAATGCGCATATCCAGTGCCGTAGACGTACTGCTTGAAAAACCAATCCAGCTTGCGATTCCCGTCGATGTCCATCGTGGGCACCATATGTTTTTCCGCGATTGTCTTGAAATCCTCGGTCGACGCCGCCTTGCCGTCGTAGGTCTGCGTAAAATCCTGCATCATCGCCTTGAATCGTGCATCCTGATCCTTTGCCCTCGGGTCGAACAGCATCATGCGCAACATCTGCAGCACGTAGCCGCCCTTATCGTAAACGTCCACCTGATACGCACCCTCCGAATCCGACGAAGACAGTCGATTCCCCATCCAAATCGGACCCGCCGACTCAAATTCCTTGTTTCTCAAATCGTGACCGGCCATTTCCATCTTGTCGGCGTCGAGACGCGCCAGATAGCTCTTCCAATCCCGCCGGTATTCCACATACAGATTCCCGGAAAACTGCGCGAACCCTTCTGAAAGCCACTGATCGTGGTAGCTCTTCCATGCCACGCGATGTCCCCACCATTGGTGAGACACTTCATGCGCGCGGAAAAAATCCGTCAGCCTCGCCTCCTCTTGCATTGGAATGCCAATCATGTGTCGCTGCGTCGGATCGAGAAAGGAAAGCGACGAGAGATAGAGCAGCATCGGCCAGCCCTGCCCGTACGAATATTCGATGTTCGTCACAGCAAGGCGTGGATAGGGTGCGGGCCCGTAGTAGCCTTCAAACAATCTCACTGCATTTGCGACCTCGGCCGTCATTTGCCCGGCCATCACGTCCGGTGAGAGGCTCCCAACGGACATCGTCCGCGACGAATCCACCATCTGCTGGATCGCTCCGAGCCGGTCGTCCGGTTCTTTGTTCGCGTAAACTTCGATCTTCACGTCATTCGCATCGCCGGTCACCACCTTGTAATCGCCAAACGCAAATCCCGCCACGGAGAGCGGCTTATCGCTCTTCCAATTCGTCGTCACGCTATTGCCTGTTCGCGCTTCGCTCGTTTTCTCGCCCGTTGCCACCAGTTGAAACTGCTTCGGCGCGTGAAACGTCATCGCGAAATTCGACCGCGCGTTGAAATTCGTCCCGGAGGGGTAATCGGGCGTGGGATACCACAATTCGCTTTCGCAAAAGTAATTGCCTGGACCAACTTTTCGGACAACGTTCTTGCCGGCATATAGAAATTCAATCACGTCGGCATGGCCGGCCGCCGTCGCCTGCGGCAGCAGAACGTCCACATAATCTCCGTAAGAGTTATTCCGCGTTCCGCGCTCGCGCGTCTGGAAGAAAGCGAGAGCCGTGCCGCTGGCATCCTTCACCGAAGAGACACGAAGATTCGAATCCAGATCGAAACGCAGCACACGCTCGCCCGCGAAATGCTCGTTCACGTGGACGCGTGTCGTCGCCGAAAACTCCGCGCCGCCGGTCACCGTTCCGTCGATCTCATAAAGCGGCACATCGAACGATTGCAGTCCGACCGGATCGCGAAACGCTTCTTCTATCGTCTTGTTCCCGGCCGGAAAGTGCATCCACGTGTCAACTCCAGTTCTCGCGGTCCATTGGTCCAAACGCCCGATTTGAATCGCCTCCGGATCAAGCGCATCCATCGCGACCTGTATCCATCCCTTGTCCGACGTTTTCAGATCGGCCAGAAAATACCCCGTTCTCTTGTGATCCGCCGAAAACACGCCCTGAAACAAGCGCGACACTACTTCATCTCCTTCATCTTCGCGCGTCTGCTGCCGCTTCTCGTACAGCGACGCGAGGTCGTCTCCCTGCGCCGCACTCCAATGCAACTTGCTCGCAAGCTGGTCGAACGTGTCGTCCGTAAACGCGAACGTCGCATTCGAAAAATCCATGTCGAGCGCATCTTTGCTCGTGAATCGACGCAGTTGCTGCGCCTCCATCGCGTTCGGCGGCTCAATGGTGATATGCCCGCGCCCATCGAACGCCGCGCCGTACACCACGCCGTTCGCCGGTTGCGTAAACTGGATCGACCCGCTTTTCAAATTGATGTGAATCGCGTCTTTGTTGAGTTCCACGTCTTCAACGGCGGAATATTTCCCGGTATCGAACGGCGCCTGCTTCATCGCGCTCCAGACAGCGCTCGCATCCTGCGCTCGCACCGACGGACAGATCGCAACGGCACAAGCCGCCAGCAGCATAGCGCCGCCGCCCAACATCGGTATAACGGAACGCAGTGGCCTGAAGAATGATCCGCACCGCAGTTTCATGGCCGCACCCCCATTTATTGACCCGTTAAAATGCGCGCAGTATACACAACCGTTGCCGCCATGCAAATACACTCCAGATTTGCGCACGCTTCTAAGTCCATGACGACACGCAGACGAAACTTCGCGGTGTCAGCAACGCGAATGCTGGCTGAACGGCCCCTATTGCGCTAATATCCCGCGCCATAGCTTCTCACCGCTCAAACGGAGGACACATGAAGACGAACTATTGGGCCGTATTGGTGTGCGCGGCAGTCTATTGGCTGATTGGTGGGCTCTGGTACGGCGTTCTTTTCTCAAAATCCTGGATGGCCCTCGAACATATGACCGCCCAGGATGCAGCCGGCATGTCGCCCGTCGGCCCGTACATCATCACGTTCTTGCTCGACATCTTGATCGCGTTTGTATTGGCCCAGGTCTGCATTTGGCGCAACGCAAACACCGCCGCTCGCGGCGCCGCCATCGGCACACTTCTTTGGATTGGCATTGTCGGCCCAATCACCTTCACGACCTGCATGTTCGAAAGAGGTTCCGGGGAGCTTTACGCGATTAACAACTTCTACCCGTTGATCGGCCTCGCCATCATGGGCGCAATTCTGGGCGCATGGCGAAAGCCGCAAACGGCCTAACGAAACGTGCGTTGCACCGTATCAGTAAATTCTAAGATGATAGAGGAATGATCTATGACTTAGATGCCGTCGAGACGCGCGTGCTTGGCGCGCTCATTGAAAAAGAAATCACCACGCCCGATTACTATCCGCTCTCGCTCAACGCGCTCGTGAACGCGTGCAACCAGAAATCGAATCGCGATCCTGTGATGGAACTCGACGAATCCGCGGTTCGCACGGCGTTGCGTTCGCTCGATGACAAAGCACTCGCGCGTTCCGCCGTCGCGGGAGATAGCCGCGTCGCGAAATATGAACATCAGTTGCAGGAGGCGTTCAACTTCACGCGTCCGGAGATGGCTGTCCTATGCGAATTGATGCTGCGCGGCCCTCAGACGCCCGGCGAACTGCGCAGCCGCGCTTCCCGCCTTCATTCCTTTGAAGATTTAAGCGCCGTCCACTCCGCATTGCAGCGGCTCATGCACCGCGAGCCGCCCCTCGCGAAACTTCTCGCTCGCCAGCCCGGCACAAAGGAAGCCCGCTACGCGCAACTCCTTTCGGGCGATGTCCCCGACGGCGAATGCGCACCTGACGCATCCGAATCGCCCGCGCAGACCGCGCCCTCATCGCCCCGCGAGGCAGCCGATGACCGCGTGGCCCTTATCGAACAACAAATCGCAGCCCTAAAAAGCGAGCTCGCGCAGTTGAAGCAGCAGTTTGCCGAATTTCGCAAGCAGTTCGAATAATGGTGAGATGGCCACTAAGGATCGATCTTACTCATGTCGCAGCGCCACCATCGGATCCACGCGCATCGCCCGCCGCGCCGGCACGTAACACGCAGCCATCGCAACCAGCAGCAACGCGAAAGCCACTCCAACGAATGTCGCAGGATCGGTCGGCTTAATCTCAAATAGCAAACTCTGCAGGAAGCGCCCCAACCCAATCGCTCCCAGAACTCCCGCCGCAATTCCCATGAAGGCGATCAGCATTCCTTCCCAAATCACCAT
>DATEGW010000217.1:0-5164 GCA_035279845.1 Candidatus Acidiferrales bacterium
TACGCGTTCGATTCGAGCGCATTTGCGAAGACAGGTCTGACGTGTTGTCATACGTTAGAGACTTATTTGCATTGGCTGGATACCAGTGCGGCGCTGACTCCTTCGTGCGTCAAGTAAACCGTAGTCGTTGCAATTTGGACCGTCGTCTTGCCTCCGCGATACCAATCACCCTTCGCGCGATGACCGGCTGAACAGAAAGCCGTCGCTCCCAAACCCGTCGCCGTTGTCCTCGAAAGCTCATTTGCGTCCTATCGCCTGCGGCGGGTTGTGAGTGCGAGTCAAGTGAACGCTGGGCTGGGTGCGTTCTCGTTCAATAGCTTTACCAGCGGAAGCCGAAGGTGACCGGTACGTAGGAAATGTCCCTGTCGTGTCCCATAAACATCTGGTTGTAGCGAGCTTCGGCAAAGAACGCGGCTTTTCCTTCGCCCATCGGAATATCGAAACCGAGGCCAGCGTTGTACCCAGACCTGTAGGTGCTATTGGACGCTACGACGGCGTTCGTTCCGACGACCGCGGGGAAGCAGCCGAAAAAACCGCTGCAGTAGATGGTTTGAACTGTCTCAGGATGACTTACGTCGAAATGGAAATGGTAAAGACCGTAACCCGCGGTAACGTATGGCCGAAAATGACTCGCTTGCGGCGCAAGATGAATCACGGGATTAAACGTGAGCGACCATATGCCGATGCCGCCGTCCGGCTCGCCAAACTGCGAGAGGACCTGGTTGGTAAAGCGCGAATGATAGTAAGTGAAATCCAAATCGGTGGAAAATTCCGGGTTAATAGCGATGCCGCCCCGGACGTTAGCGTTCCAGCCGTAATTCAGGGATGAACCGGAACTATAGACGGGAGAACTGAATCCGGCGCCAGCGCCGATCTCGATGTGATGGTCACTCTGAGCGGAAGCGGAGTAGGAAGAGAAGAATATGAAGATTGCGACCGCTGCGAGTCGCACGGTTGTGCTGCGAAGGAAAACTGCTGCTTTTTGCATGTTGCGAGTCCTCTCTGCTGAGTGTCTTTTGGTGAGTCCCGCGATTAGAATTGTCGTGGTCCACCTAGACAAAATTGTTACGAGATGCAGGGGAATACACGATCCGAGAAAGCCTTTAAGCGCTAAATAGAATTACGGGAGCATTTGCTGCGTTTGACGTGCCGTATTTACCCGATGCGAAAAGCGCTGGCTATCGCGTGAAAGCGACTACGAGATTGCACAAAGCATATTCAATTAAAAACTGGACGCATGCTGGAGGATAAACGCAATTCAGCGTGAGGGTTAGTGTGTATATCCGGCGTATTCGTGACGCCGCAATATTGTGGGTATTGAGTGTCCAATTCGCCCAGCCCCGGGAGATCAAAATGAAAACGGCAACAATCATCGGGCTTGCTGTGCCTCTGCTCGTAGCAGGCTCATATAAGACCTCTCACGCGCAGAATCAGAACGCGCGCTATCAGCTGGTGCAATACGACCAAGGCGACCGTGGGTACGGCCGCGGCGATCGCGATGACCGCAATGGAAGAGTGTTTCAACAGTTTACCGACCATGATCGCCGAGTGTTACAGGATTGGTATCGCGACCACGCGGACGAAATGGAGCCGCGCCGGGGCGACCAATGGAGGGACGAGGATATTGAGCAAGCGCTCCAGCGTGGGGGACACCTCGATGAGGACGTGATGAGATGGGCGCGTCCGCTTCCTGGCGAGCTTCGGGGGAGATTGGATCCTATTCCCGATGACTGGCGCTACATGATGATCGGCTACAACGTGATGATTCTGGAACCTGACGGCGATGTCCGCGATGTCTACCATTTTGACCAATTTAGCGATCGCGACCGCCAGGAGATCCGGCAGTGGAACCAAAGCCATCCGAACGCGCTCAATCAATTTCTGCGCAATTTCGGCATGCAAGTTAACGACGGAGATCTGGACCAGCGGCTGCAGGTAGGAGACGTGGTCACTCCGGATTTGCAGCAGCGAGCGCGGCCTGCGCCCGACGATTTAGTGCAGCGGCTTACGCCTGAGCCGCGAGGCTGGCAGTATGTGGTAATCGGCGACCGTCTTTGCCTGGTGGATCGGGATTGGAGAGTTCACGAATCGTTCCACTTCCAGCGCTAAATCGGACTCCGAAACAATCCGGCTGAGGGCAAACAGCCTCGATTCGCATCGGTGATTGACGATGGAATTGAGGCTGTTTCTTTTCCTCGTGCCAGACATTATTGGCGAAAGATGACAACAGTTGATGTATGCTCTTTTCGGCGCGTCCTCCGCGCCAACCGCTGCGCCAGCGGCAACCCTCTTTCGAAAAGAGGGGATCAAGAGAACGCACGGGTATCTCCGCTGCGACTCTTCCTTCACCTTCCGCAATGATGAAGCGCTTGCGGCGGGTCTAATCGATCCCATAAAACCCGACAGCAGAACTCGCGCGTGCTCCTCTAATTGCGCGCGGGGAGCTTGCGGACATGCGAATGGAGGAAAGATGAAGAAATTGTTGAGTTTAATTGCGGTAGCGGCTTTTGCGCTCCTGGCGACGCCTGTCGTCAGCGCGCAGTCGTTGACGGAGTTGATTCCGGGAACACAGGTGCGCCTGACGCTTGTGAACGGACTGAGCACAGCGGTGGCGCATGACGGGGACCCGTTTACGGCGATTGTCTCGGAGCCCGTCTTTCAGGGAAACACGATTATTTTGCCGGCTGGAACGAAGATTCACGGCACGATAAGCCACGTCTACCGACCGCGATATTTTTCAATGTTCCGTGGCGGGGCGTCAATAAACGTAAATTTCACGTCGATCGAATTGGAGAGCCGGATTTTTCCGGCGCGGATGAGCATTCTGGGGATTTACACGAGTACGACGGACGCGAGCAAAAGACGCAAGGACTTGAAAACGGTTGAAGGTGTAGTTGTGGAGCCAAATCGCGACGTGAAGACGGTGGTCAGCGATGTGGCGCTTGGAACGGCGGGCGGTTCGCTGGTGGGCGTCGTGTTTAGCCGCGTGGTGCGCGGGACGATGCTCGGGTTGATCGGCGGCGGAGCTTACGTGGTGGCGAAGAAGGGAAAAGATGTGGAGCTGCCCGCGCAGACAGGGATGCTCGTGCGCGTGGATACGACAGTTTCGCTGCCGAGCTCGCTGGTGCATAGCGCTTCGGTAGGAGCGGAATAGCTCAGAAGGTATAGGAGGCACAGGAGGTGGAGGACGTAAAGGAGACTGCCTGCGAACGCTGACTGCTGTGCCGATGCGGCGCGGTTCGCGCGGAACGAAGAGAGGCCCTTCGGGCCGCCTCGCTGGCCCTCAGGATTACGGCGCTTTTCTTTTGGAAAGGGAATTACGCGACGGTGCTTGCAGCTGCGGGGCGTTTGCTGCTGCGTTTGAGGAAGCGGTAGAGGCTGGTGCGTCCAATGCCGAGCATGTGCGCGGCTTTGACGCGATTGCCGCTGCAGGCTTCGAGGACGCGCTCGATATGGACGCGGCGAATTTCGTCGAGAGGAACGGGGCGCCATTCGCCGGCGGCGAGGGGCATATTGTGGCGCGGTTTTTGGATGTGCTGGGGCAAATCGGCGAGGTCGATGAAATCGGCGCCGGCGGTGATGGCGGCGCTGGAGATTACGTTTTCCAGTTCGCGGACGTTCCCGGGCCACTCGTGCTGAACTAATGCAATTTGTGCGCGGCGCGTGAGACCGCGTAAGGGCTTACTGTAAGCCTCCGCATACTTCTTCAGAAAATGCTGCACAAGAACCGGAATATCTTCGGTGCGTTCGCATAGTCCCGGCACGCGAATTTCGATGCTGCTCAAACGATAGAAAAGATCTTCGCGGAATCGGCCTGCGAGGACTTCGGCGCGGAGATCGCGGTTCGTTGCGGCGACGAGGCGAATATCCACCTTTTTAACTTCCGGTGAGCCGACGCGCTGGATTTCGCGGTTCTGGATTACGCGCAGAAGTTTGGCCTGCATCGGCAGCGATGTCTCGCCGACTTCGTCAAGAAAAACCGTGCCGCCATTGGCGTATTCGAAGAGGCCGGGACGGGTGTCCGTGGCGCCGGTGAACGCGCCGCGCATATGGCCGAAGAGCTGGCTTTCGAGCAAGCTGTCGACGAGGGCGGAACAGTTGCAGACGGCGAACCGAGCTTGTGCGACCGGGCTGAGGTCGTGAACGGCGCGGGCGACGAGCTCTTTGCCGGCGCCGGTGGGTCCGGTGATCAGTACGTTTGTGTAATGGCGGGCGATTTTGCGGGCCATTTCGAATACTTCGATCATGGCAGGGCTATTGCCGACGATTCCCTTGTAATGAAGATTCTGAAAGAGGCGTTCCTCAAGATGCTGGATTTCGGAGCGGCGAGCGAAATTGTCCGCGAGCTCATCAAGGCTTTTTTCGAGGCGCAAAAAATCAACCGGCTTGCAGAGATAGTCGTATGCACCGAGCTTCACGGCGGCAATGGCCGATTCGACAGAATAAAAACCGGTAAGAAGAATGACGTAGATGCCGGGATCGAGGCGGAGAGCCTGCTCGAGAAACGCCATGCCGTCGACCTTCGGCATTTTTAAATCGGCGAGAACCACGCGGCAAGTGCCCATGCGAACTTGCTGGAGCGCCTCTTCGGGATCCGTGGTACCCGAGGCGATGAATCCCGCTTTTTCGAGACGATGAGAAGTGATTTCGACGTGGTCTGGATCGTCATCCAGCACGCAAACTGAAAGATTCTTGCGCGCGATGCCAGTGACCGGTACGTTGCTTTCCGCGCTCATGAACGAGATAGAGGCAAGACCTGTGCCATACGCGCACATGCGAAGGGAGTGTTGCGATACGAGCTGGCGTAGAGCTCCCATAACGGAGAAGGCAGCCTAAATGGGTGTTTTTGTGCGAGTTAACGATTGACGATCGGTGCGGCGAAAATGTGGAAAGGCCCCGTCTGTAGCGTGGCTTCGGACCGAGAATTAATTTGGTGCCGGATTAGAACTATCCGTTTCGAAATGGAACGGCCAAATGGCCAATAGTAGATGTTAATATGGCGGGTCTTTATGAATCTCCCTGCGGAAAAACAGGACTCGCGGCAGATGAAGGAGATGTTTGGCGCGATTGCGCCGCGTTACGATTTTGTCACGCGCATTTTCTCGTACGGAATGGACGGCAAGTGGAAGCGCGCCGGCGTGAAGGAGAGCGCGTTGCCGGAAAA
>DATEGW010000218.1:0-23866 GCA_035279845.1 Candidatus Acidiferrales bacterium
ATGGTTTGCTTATGTTCCTTACACGTTGACGCTATATTCGCCCGGCATTGGAATGGACATATACGCGCTGGCGCTGATTTTTCTGACGGTTTCTACCACAGCCAATGCCGTGAATTTCGTTGTCACGATCCTTCGGCTGCGCGCTCCAGGCATGGCGATCAGCCGCATGCCTCTCTTTGCATACAGCACTCTGACGATTTCACTCGTCATTCTCTTCGCGCTGCCGGCTCTCACGGCCGCTTGCGTTTTTCTTGAACTGGACCGGCGGTGGGGCACGCATTTCTTCATGGTGTCCGGCGGCGCCGACACCTTCCTATGGCAGCAGCTCTTCTGGTTCTTTGGCCAGCCGTGGGTGTATGTCATCTTTCTGCCCGCTACCGGGATGATCTCAATGATCACTCCGGTATTTTCGCGCCGCCCCATTGTGGGATCATTGGCGTAACACTTCTTCTAATTGTCATGGTGCAGTTTCGGAGTTTTTGAGTTTTTGGCCCGTTACCGTTCGGATCAGGACTCTTGCGGGAGAGAGGAGCGATCGGACGGACGACGCTGCGAAGCGAGATGCCACCGCCGCCACGCTTCCCAGGTATTGCCTACCAGCACGCCCGCGAGCAGAAAATAGGCAGCGCCTAACAGTTCAAATACTGCGTAGCTCGCAACGGCCACCATCGCGCCGCAGATCATTTGATCGCGGTAGCTCACGGGTGAGGTGGGCGGGTCGGTCAAAATAAAGAAGGCGAAGAACAGCACCGATTGGAAGTCCGGCGTGCGGAAAATCTCAGCTGCATTGGCCGGATCGCCTAAATAAGACGTCACGGTGAAGAGCAGAAAGTAAGCGCCGAGAAAAATCAGCACCATTGGAATTTTCTTTACCCGATCTGAGATGAAAATGCCCATGGCAAAGAGAGCGATGAGCGCGTACGGCGACACTTCCGGCAGGGCGCCCCACCAGCTTTGCCCCGTATTGAACATGTAAAACGTCACCACCAGGCCGAAAGCCGCGGGATTGAAAACGTTGGCCGACCGCGTGCGAAAAATGTATTTGCTCGCAATCGCAATCGCCGAAGTCCAGACGAACACATACCACGGCTCGTGCGGGCTTAGCACCATCGCGATAATCAGCCCGCTCAGCACCGCGCCGCTGGGAAACTCCCATTCTTCATGAGCCATGCGAAGAATGATTGCATCGAGTCCTGCGGCCGCAATCAGGGCAACGAACACGCCGGGCAGGACAAAATGCAAACGCGCTGCGGGCTGGGATATCACGATAAGAATCGTGAGAATGATCAGCAGCATGCCCTTCGGCGTTCGGAAGAAGCGAAGGAGCGGCGAGTTGGGCTGTAATGGCCCATATTTGCGGCTGGAGCCGCTTAAGTCGACAAATAGTGAATCAGGCGGCACTCGGGAATCCCTTCGTCGCAAATCGATCGATTGATGGTGTGACGATTAATCCTTCCACTCCCATCCGCTCGAAAAGTCGAATTCCCTCAGTAGGGCCGAGAACGAATGCAGCGGTCGAGATTGCGTCTCCCATCATCGCGGTGGGCGCGATCACCGTAACGCTCACAGCGCATTGCGCCGAATCGCCCGACCGCGGATCGAGGATATGGTTTCCCTCCGGCCCGGATAGAACGGAGCGTTCATAATCGCCGGAAGTGCACACAGCTTGATTCGAGACGCTCACTCTCTCCAGTAATTCGCCTGAGCGTCGCGGATGAGAAATTCCTATCGACCAGAGCTCACCTTTGGCGTTGCGGCCCGCAAGATAAAGGTCGCCACCCGCATCAATGGCAAAATTCTCGAATGGTTGAAGTTCGCGCGCGGCGAGGTCGATCGCTAAGCCCTTGGCGACAGCTCCAAGATCGAGAATCAGCGGCCGCAGCAACGTGATTGTTTTTCTCGTCGCGTCGAGATGGACGTCCAGATAACTCACGGCGCCCGATGGCAAATTCGTGTGAACGATTTGGCCAGTGCGATATTCGCGATTGAATCCACGCGTCTCCATCGCGTGTCCTACCGTTGGATCGAATGCGCCTCCGGTTTCGTCCGCGACAGCTAGAGCGAATTGAACGGCCTCGAAGAGAATCGCACTTGCGGGAATTGCAACGCCTGGGTGTGACATGAGGTGCATCACTTCGCTTTGCGGCTCAAAACGTGTGCAGCACTCCTCTACACGATAGAACCAGCCAAGCGCTCGCTCGATTGCGTCGTTTATTTCCGATGTCTGAGCTTGCGGCGGGTGCGCTGCGGGGCCGACCACCTCAATGGTTACGAAAGTGCCCATCAGCGGCACGGTGCGCTGGAAAACTTCGTTGCTAGCGCGCTTTGGATAAGGCGGAGACGACTGCGCCATAGAATGCGTCCGTGCTTTGGCTTGCGCCTGAGACGTAATCGACTTCAGGACTTTGACGTTTTACAACTTGATTCGGCAAATCGGCGATCCACGAGCAAGAATAGCGCGTAAGGCACTGTGTGATCGCCACTGACGCGATCTTGCCATCCTGAACGGTAACGGATGCTTGAATATCGCCGTGGCGGCAACTGCCCCAGCCGGAATAGGTGCCATCTTTATATATCGCCTTCGGGCGCGATACAGCAGACGCTGCCGGCTCTGAGAATTGGATATTGGGATTATTCTCGGTCGCGACGACCTGCGGAGCCGCGGGTGCGGGACTGATCGGCACACTCGGCGATCCTGCAACTTGCGGCGCGTAAGCTGCCGCTGGCGCATATTCGAGGGGTGTCGAACCGGACAACGCAAGGTCGGTACCCGTGAGTGCGTGTGCCCCCTTACCATCGCGATTTTTCTGCCTGGATTTCGCGCGCTGTGTGGCGATCGCCGGCACTTGCGGATTTTGTGCAGAAGGCTCGATCGCCTGATGCGGCAGAGGTGAGGCCAGAGCGGCAGACTCGCTCACAACCGGCGGTTTGTGGCGATTGGATTGTTCGCTGAAGCCGCCTGCAACAGCGCTGGTGCGGTGATATCCCACTGCATAAACCGCGAGAATCGCCGCTGAACTGAGTGTAGCGAGAGTCGGAGAAATGTTCTTACTTGCAGACCGCCGTTCGGCGCCACGAGAGCGAAATGCAAAGATCCCAGCGCCAAGGAGTGCGGCGAGCAATACAAAAAGCAGAACGGTGTCCGCCGAACGGCCCCACTGTGGATGCATTGCGGCAGCTATGGCAGCGCTGCTTATGATTGCGGCTCCAGAGAGGAACCAGGTCAGCTTATACATAAGAGGGCCTCGCAAGCCTGTAACTTAGACGCTTACGAAGCTCCCAACGGTACATTCGGGTGTTTGTGCCAATGTGCACCTTCGCTTATACGCGATATCAGGCCGCGAGCTCGAAGCGGTCGAGATTCATCACCTTGTTCCATGCCGCGACGAAGTCTTTTACAAACTTCTCCTTCGAGTAGGCGCACGCATAGACCTCCGCCAGCGCCCGCAACTGCGAATGCGAACCGAAGATAAGGTCGGCGCGCGTGCCGGTCCATTTGAGTTCGTCCGTCTTTCGGTCGCGTCCTTCGTAAACGCCTTCAGAGTTCGCGCACGGCTGCCATTGCGTATTCATATCGAGCAGGTTGACGAAGAAATCGGTCGTCAGCGTCTCCGGCCGCGTCGTAAAGACGCCGTGTTTGGATTTGCCCGAGTTTGCGCCCAGCACACGGAGACCACCGACAAGAGCCGTCATTTCCGGTGCTGTCAGCGTCAGCAGTTGCGCCCGATCAAGCAATAGCTCCTCAGGCGAAAGCCTCTGCTTGCCGCTTACATAATTTCGGAAGCCGTCCGCCTTTGGCTCGAGCGGCTCAAACGAGTCGACATCGGTCTGTTCCTGTGACGCATCCATCCGCCCCGGTGTGAAGGGCACCTCCACGTCGTAACCCGCGGCTTTCTCGACTGCCGCGCAACCCCCGAGAACAATCAGATCGGCAAGCGAGACTCTCTTTCCGCCGGATTGTGAGGCGTTGAATTCCTTTTGAATCGCTTCGAGCTTCTGCAGCACCTTAGCCAGCTCAGTAGGCTGGTTCACTGCCCAATCCTTTTGTGGGGCAAGCCGAATGCGCGCTCCGTTCGCCCCGCCGCGTTTGTCGGAGCCTCGGAACGTCGATGCAGACGACCAAGCGGTGCAAACGAGTTGCGAAACGGAGAGCCCAGACGCCAGGATCTTCGCCTTCAGGGTCGCGATGTCCCGCTCGTCGATCAACGGATGATTCACAGCGGGAATTGGGTCTTGCCACGGCAGCGTTTCCTTCGGGACGAGCGGACCGAGATAACGCACGATAGGACCCATATCGCGATGCGTCAGCTTGAACCATGCGCGCGCAAATGCATCGGCAAACAGATCGGGATTGGAGTAGAAGCGCCGCGAAATCTTTTCGTACGTAGGATCGAATCGCAACGCCAGATCCGTGGTCAACATCGAAGGCGCGCGACGCTTTGAGGGATCATGCGGATCCGGCACAGTACCGGCCCCTGCTCCATTTTTCGGCTTCCACTGATGCGCGCCCGCCGGGCTTTTGGTCAGTTCCCATTCGTAGTCAAAGAGGTTTCCAAAGAAATTGTTGCTCCAGTTCGTGGGCGACGAAGTCCAAATCACTTCCAAGCCGCTGCCGATCGCGTCTCCCGCTCTGCCCGTGCCAAACTTGCTCCTCCAGCCAAGACCTTGCTCTTCAATTTCGCAGGCTTCTGGCTCCACGCCGACCAGCGTCGCGTCGCCGGCACCATGCGTCTTGCCAAATGTGTGGCCGCCTGCAATCAACGCAACAGTCTCTTCGTCATTCATCGCCATGCGGCGAAACGTTTCGCGAATATCTTTCGCCGCAGCCAGCGGATCCGGCTTGCCGTTCGGGCCCTCTGGGTTTACGTAAATCAACCCCATCTGCACAGCAGCGAGCGGATTCTGAAGATCGCGTTCTCCGCTGTACCTCTCGTCCGCCAGCCACTTGCCCTCCGGCCCCCAAAAAATGTCCTCTTGCGGCTCCCACGTATCCGCGCGCCCACCGCCGAAGCCGAATGTCTTGAAGCCCATCGACTCAAGCGCCACGTTGCCCGCCAAAATCATCAGATCGGCCCATGAAATCTTCCGCCCGTATTTTTGCTTGATCGGCCACAGCAGTCGGCGCGCCTTATCGAGGTTTACGTTGTCTGGCCAGCTATTGAGCGGTGCGAATCGCTGTTGACCCGCTCCCGCACCGCCGCGGCCATCGCCGATGCGATACGTGCCGGCGCTGTGCCACGCCATGCGAACGAAGAGCGGCCCGTAATGTCCGAAGTCAGCCGGCCACCAATCCTGTGAGTCTGTCATCAACGCGTGCAGATCCTTCACCACGGCATTCAGGTCGAGACTCTTGAATTCCTTCGCGTAATCGAAATCTTCGCCCATCGGATTGGACAAGTTCGAATGCTGGTGCAGGACCTGAACGTTCAGTTGGCTCGGCCACCAGTCACGGTTAGTATGTGCGGGCGTTGCGCCCGTAAACGGACATTTAGCTTCTGTTGCCATGATCACTCCTTCTTTTGATTGCAAATTTATTCAAAAAATTATGACGACCTGCCCGAAACTCGCCGCGGTGCGCACTTCGTGCAGAATCCCCGAAAAATGAGTTCGCAATCGCGAAGTGGCCGCGGATGTGTTCGCTCAAACGCCGTTGCAGGTCCGCTGCTGAACCCAAGTAGAAGCGCTGCGTCGTCCGGCTTTGAAGGATATAGAGAGCAGGCATGCTTAGCATGAAATGGTAGGCCCGTGCGGGCTCGAACCGCAGACCTCCACCGTGTCAAGGTGGCGCTCTAACCAACTGAGCTACGGGCCTAAAGACGCGCCGCAATCCCCGCGCGAGAATTCGATTCTAACACGCCGCGGATGCGAAAAGCGCGGTCTCCGGCATAAGGCTCTCCGTACTCGCCGCCACCGCCAGCCCCAATCTAGGTCAGTAGCGTGCAAGAGTTCGTTGACGCCCGTGCGCGCCTGCCGCTACAATTGAGGTTTCTCAAATTTGCTGGGAGGCAGCATGTACGCCGTAATTCGTAGTGGAGGGAAGCAATATCGCGCCGTGCCGGGCGAGAAAATTCGCGTCGAGCGCCTGGAGGGAAAGGTCGGCGGCAGCATCACTTTTGACAATATTCTTGCGGTCCGCACCGACGAGAAGAAGATCGTCTCCGGCTCAGGAATCGCCAAAGCTAAAGTAACTGGAAAGATTGTCGCGCACGTCCGTGGACCCAAACTTAAGGTTATGAAATTCAAAAAGACGCGCCAATATAAGATCCTGCGTGGCCATCGCCAGAACTACACAACCGTCGAAATCGGCGATATCCAGCTTTCCTGACGTGGAGGGTTTCGTACCGAGCGGCTTTCCTTTTGCCCCCCGTAGGGGGCTTCAGCCGGTCACCTATCAAACGGCTCTCAGTATCGAGGAGCCGCTAGCGCTTTCGAGTTCGTGAAGTACATTCAGCTTTAGATAGATCAATTTCGCCGCATTAGGCGGCGGCGCCTTAAGCGCCGAACAACAATTTCCTCGGGAGTTTTGTCATGGCACACAAGAAAGGTGGCGGGTCATCCGTAAACGGACGCGACTCCCACGGACAGCGGCTCGGCGTTAAGCGTTTTGGCGGCCAGGTCGTCAATTGCGGCAGCATTTTGATTCGCCAGCGTGGCACGCGCATTAAGCCCGGCAAAAACGTCGGTCGCGCAAAAGATGACTCGCTCTTTGCCCTTATCGACGGCGTCGTTCAGTTCGCCGATCGCGGCAAGCACGGCCGTGTCATTAATGTTCTTCCGCTCGCGGAGCAGCCTGCCGCAGCAAGCTAATCCCTTGGCCTACCGCATCTCGCTCGTGGCGCGCTCCTCTCGCGTATTGCATACGCCGATTTGCGCCCGCCGCCTGCCGTCTAGGGATCCACTACGGTCTCGTGCATTACGGTTTCACGTGCTACGGTTTTGCGATGACGTCATCCTGAGCCCAGCGAAGGGCCTCTCTTTCTTTTTTCCGTATAGTTGGCTATCCCATGTTTGCTGACGAAGCCAAAATACTTGTCAAAGCCGGCGATGGCGGTAACGGCTGCATGGCCTTCCGCCGCGAAAAATACGTCCCGCGCGGCGGCCCATCCGGCGGCGACGGCGGCAATGGCGGTGACATTTATATCGATTCGAACCTGAACGACAATACGCTTCTTCGCTACCGCTATAATCGCGAATTCAAAGCCGAGCGCGGACGTCACGGCGAAGGCTCCGATTGCCATGGACGCTCCGGAGGCGCAACTGTTCTAACCGTTCCAGTCGGCACCGTTATCTTTGACGCTGACACCGGTGAGCAGCTTTTCGATTTCACGCAGCCCGGCCAGCGATTCCTCGCCGCTCGCGGTGGACGCGGCGGTCGCGGCAATGGCAATCCCGCTTTCGTGAAGCCCTGGCATCAGGCGCCTCGCGAACACGAATCCGGCCGCCCCGGCCAGGAGCGCCATCTCCGCATGGAACTCAAGCTTCTCGCCGATGTCGGCCTTGTCGGCTTTCCCAACGCTGGAAAATCCACTCTGATCTCGCGCATTTCCGCCGCGCGTCCTAAGATCGCCGCGTATCCCTTTACCACTCTCGAACCACATCTCGGCGTTGTTTCCGGCGATCCAGATGCCGCTCCCGGCACAGGCCGTACCTTTGTAGTCGCCGATGTTCCCGGTCTTATCGAAGGCGCTCACGAGGGCGCCGGCCTTGGCACGCGCTTTCTCAAACATCTCGAACGGACGCGCCTCATCGTGCATTTAGTCGATACGAGCGACGCGAATCCACGCGATCCGGTCCAGGATTTCGAAATCATCGAACGCGAACTCGCCGCATTCAGTCCCGATTTGGCCGCAAAACCGATGATCGTTGCCGCCACCAAGCTGGACGCAATCACAAATCGCGGCCACTTGGATGAACTCCGCGATTTCGCCGCCAAGCACGGCCTTGAATTTCATGCCATCTCGTCCGCATCCGGCGAAGGCATCGTTCAGTTGGTCCGTGCGATCGCGAACGCGCTCGATCGTCTTCCAAACCCCGAGCTACCGGCTGAACCGGTGCAACCGCTGCCGCATCCGCCGGCTCACGATGACGCAACCTCTTCTCATCGGGAGGATCGTTGACCTCTCACAAGCCCCAGGCCCATCGCCGTTCCATCGGAATGTTCGGTGGCACTTTCGATCCTATTCACGCGGGCCACATGGCTGTTGCGGAAGCAGCCCTTCGACGCTTCCATCTTGATACGATCTATTTCATCACGTCATCGCGTCCGCCGCACAAAGCCAAACGTGATCTGGCCCCGTTTCTGCATCGCTATACAATGGTTGCGCTCGCCTGTGCCGACCATGCACATTATGTTGCCTCTGTCGCGGAAGCGCCGCTTGAAGGTCCCGGCCACGTTTTTTACACAATTGACACCGTCCGGCGTTTCCACCGGGAACATCCCGATGATCACCTTTACTTCATCGTCGGCGCAGACCAGTTCCTCGAGATTCCCACGTGGAAGAGTTACGAAAGCCTGCTCGATGCCTGCGATTTCATCATCGCCAGTCGGCCAGGCTTTCGCCTTGATGCCCTGCGCCTTGTGATTCCGCCCGAAAAGCTTGGCCGCACGCACAGCGCGGACAACCATCGGATTGCTCTTCGTAAATCGGCCGTGCACCTCCTGCCGACCGTTGCCAGCCACGTCTCTTCCACTGAAGTCCGCGAACGCATCCAGCGTTCTCAGGGTATTCGGGGACTTGTGCCGGCGCGCGTGGAGGAATACATTCTCAGGCAGGCCATATACCGGTGACTGTGCCCCTAAACCTCTCGTCAGTTAGCCCAGAAATTCGCCTTGCAGTTGAAGCGGCCCAGGACAAGCACGCGCTCGATATCGTCGTGCTTTATCTGGGCGATACAGGTGCTTTTGCCGAATATTTCGTCCTTTGTTCCGGCCAAAGCCAGCCTCAGCTCCGCGCGATCGCGGAAGCCGTTGAAGAGAGCCTGGATAAGCACGACCGCCATCTCTCGCACCGCGAAGGTAAGGCGGGCGCGGCCGAATGGCTCCTGCTCGACTATGGCAATTTCATCATCCACATTTTCAGCGAACGCGCCCGCGAGTATTACGATCTCGAACGCCTCTGGCGTAACGCCGAACGCCTGGACATCGCCGATGACCGCGCACCCCGCGCCTCCGCCGAACCTGAAGCCGACGCCGCCGGCCGCTAATTGCTTTGCATGTGTCTGACACTCTCTGAAATTCGTCTCCTAAGCCGCGCCTGTCTTAAGGGCGCGCGAAGGATCTCTCTTGCTTGCCTTCGCTCAGCTACAACAAGCGTTGCACACCGTAACGTGCGGAAGGGCCGGTGCCGACAACGCAAGCGCTCACGGCTTTCGCTTTTGATCTTTCCACCTCTCTAGTTAATTCCGATATGCTTCACTGTCGCCATGAAAATTCGCCTTCTCATGCTAGGCAAAACGCGTCGCGAAGAGTGCCGCTCTCTTATCGAAGATTACGCCACCCGCATCCGCCGATACGCCGATCTCGAGGTCACCGAACTTCGAGACGTCTCTTCCGCAACCGTCCGCAGACTCAAACTCGATCCTCCGGCAACCATCGTTCTACTCGATGCCGCCGGCAAGCAATTCACCTCTCATCAATTCGCAAAATGGCTGGGAGATCTTCGCAATCGTGCCACTCGTGAACTCATCTTCCTCTGCGGCGGCGCCGAAGGCTTTCCTGACAATCTCCGCACCAAAGCCACTCAAAAAATCTCTCTCTCAAGTCTCACGATGCCGCACGAATTCGCTCGCGTCGTTCTCGCAGAACAGCTTTACCGTGGCTTCGCTATTCTCGCTGGGCATCCGTATCCGAAATAGCTTCAGGCCCACCTAAGCAAGCCTACAGGGTTTGCCTCTTTTCTCTTGCGAGCCGTGGCGCGGAAAATGGAACCTGCGCCGATTCGCTCGCGCGCGAGCAATGTTGCAGGAGGTAGGCTCGATGAATCTGTCTTTTGCGTTTTGGAAGCCCTGGATTTGGTCTGCCGGAATCCTTGTGGGGAGCGTTGTCATCGCTCTCATCGTTCGCTTCGTCCTGCTCGCGATTCTCACCCACTTCACGCGCCGATCTTCCACGTTTCTGAAGGATTCACTCCTTATGCACAGCCGGCGAGCGTCCAAATGGATATTGCCTCTCCTCGCCTTGACTGTTGCTGTCCCGGCCGCTCCGTTGCCCGTCATGGCGAAATCGGCATTGCAACATGTTATGGGCATTGCATTCATCGCATCGGTTGCCTGGCTCGTGCTGCTTTTCATGGACGTGATGGTAGACATAATGGCCTCGCGCTATCGAACTGACGTGGCTGACAACCTGCTGGCACGCAAGGTCCAGACACAGCTTCGCGCAATGCGGCGCGTCGTCGCGGTCATCGTCATTGTTGTCGCGCTTGCTCTTGCTCTGATGACGTTTCCGGCCATCCATCAGATCGGCACAAGCATTCTCGCTTCTGCCGGGCTGGCCGGTCTCATTGTCGGCATGGCAATGAAGCCCACTCTCTCCAGTCTCATCGCCGGGGTCCAAATTGCTCTCACGCAGCCGATCCGGATCGAAGACGTTGTCATCGTTAACAATGAGTGGGGATGGATCGAGGAAATAGAAACCACTTACGTCATCGTGCGGACTTGGGATTTGCGCCGTATTGTCGTGCCGCTCTCGTACTTCATTGAGCAGCCTTTTCAGAATTGGACGCGCAGCAGTGCCGACCTGCTTACCTACGTGTTGATCTGGGTCGACTACACCACACCAATTGAGGAACTTCGCGAGGAATTAACGCGTATTCTCAAGTCCACAAAAGACTGGAAGGGGCAAGTGAACGTTCTGCAGGTTACGGATTCGAATGACCGCGCTATGCAAATCCGCGCACTCATGGACGCCAAGAACTCGGGGGACGCTTCGAATCTTCAAATGTTTGTTCGTGAGAAGTTGATCGCTTTCTTGCAGCAGCACCACCCGCAATCACTTCCGCGTATCCGTGGCGAATTCGAAGCGACGCCCTCGGAACACGCACCCAACGGCTCAAATGCATTTACAAAAACCCCACTCCCGCAGCCACAATCTCGATAGCGCGCAGGCAGGACTTAAATGCCGGTGGGTTGATATCGCGTTGAATTTGTTTTCGTAGCGACTGGCTTTTTATTCGGCCGGTCATCGAGCGTCGTTCAGTTTCGGGGAGCCACCGAACACGAAAGCGGGAGCGATTTGCAATTTTCTGTAGCGGACTCGCTTTCCGGTCGGGCCCTTTGGCTTACTTATCGTATTTGATGAGAGAAAATGCGTCGATACCGTGGAGCTTGGCGCGCCCATTCAGGAAATTCAGTTCAACCGCGAACGCCGCGCCGGCCACTTCGCCGCCAAGATTTCGCACGAGCTGAGCTGCCGCTGCAGCCGTGCCCCCCGTTGCCAAAAGATCGTCGCAGATCACTACGCGCTCGCCCGGCTTAATGGCGTCCTGATGAATCTCAAGCGAATCGGATCCGTATTCGAGCTGGTACGTAACCGAGGAGGTCTTCCAGGGGAGCTTCTTGGGCTTCCGCACGGGAACAAAACCCGCGCCCAAGCGATATGCGAGAGCCGGCGCAAAGATGAATCCGCGAGCCTCGATACCGGCAACAACGTCTACCTTTTGCTTCCCGTTATAGTGGGAGCAGAGCTGATCGACGAGGGAATGAAAACCCGCTTTGTCCGCGAGTAGCGTCGTCAAATCGTAGAAAAGAATCCCCGGCTTGGGATAGTCCGGGATCTCGCGAATCAGCTTCTTCAAATTTTCCATTGTCTCCTCTTCAATATTTCAAAAAACGCGTCGGTCCTTGGCTCCGCGGCGCCTCTGTTCGCAATCTTACGCCAGGAGATCTCAGCAACGTCACAGGTCGAATTCGATCGAAAATCCGCGCCCATATTTCGTCTCAATAGGCGCATCGCTCTCGTTTACTCCGGAAACAGAAGCCGATTCCGGTCCGCGCTCGAGCTGCGCGCGAAGAAGCCCCAGATCCTCTTCCCTGCCGATAGCGTAAACTTCCACGCGCCCATCGCGCAGATTCTTCGCGTACCCCGCCAGACCGAGACGCTCGGCCACGCGCTGCACGAAGTAGCGGTAGCCCACCCCTTGCACCATTCCGCCTACGTAGTATCGTCGTGCGACGCGCTGCTCGTTCACAGGCTACGAGACCCTTTGTTCCTACGGGAGCCTAAGTCTAACAGACCACCGCTCATGAATCATCGACGGCGGAGTAAATGTCGCGCTAAAACCACTCCAAGCGTAAATATTTGGTGTGGTAAACGCCTCGATTACGATCTCTTGAAATAAGCCGTTTTTAAGGCGCCAAATGCGCCATTTCTGGCATTTTTTGGTATCTTAAGGGGTGTTTAGGGTGCCAAATTGGTATAGATGCGTTGAACGGACTGGCTCTGCGAATGCGATCTTTAGTCTCGGTAATGTTGATGTTGCTTGTAGCGCTTGCCACAGCGACTACGGCCCGTGCGCAAGATCAGGGACCAATGGCGCCTCCGCCTACTATCAATGTGAAGCGGCTGCCGTCCGTGCCGCATCCCGGCCCCCCTCCGATTCCTGAGCAGCAAATCATCCAGCGCTTCGCAGCAAACGAAGACTCAATGAAGCAAGCCTATGATTTATATACATTTACGCAGACGATTCGCTTCGAGGAAGAGACGAATCCCGCCGCGATGATCACCGCCACCGGCGACACGTATTTCAAAGACGACCAGCGCTATTGGAGCGTAACGAAAGAGTCGAAACCGCCGGCAATGATGACGCATTTTACGTTACAGGATGTGATGGGCATGGCGGACATTCCATACTTCTTCCTTACGACCGCGGATATTCCTAACTACAATTTTCTTTACGCCGGCCAGCAGCAAATCGATCAGATCAATACGTACGTCTTTCAGGTTAAACCCAAAGGTTTCAGCAGGAAGCAGCGTTTTTTTGATGGCGTGATTTGGGTGGACGATCACGACTTGGCAATCGTGCGCAGCTGGGGGAAATTCGTTTTGGAAGTAGAGCCGTCGGGCCAAAACCGGCCGTTCACGATGTTTGAAACTTATCGCGAAAATTTCGAAGATAAGTACTGGCTGCCTACGTATACGTCCTCAGACGGCGAAGTAAAGCTAGACGACGGGACCGAACTGCCTGTCAAGTTAGTGATTCGCGATACGAATTTCAAGCGTCGGACCGACGTGGCACCCGCTGCTTCTTCTGCTCCAGCGTCTTCGACGACGGCTCCCGCCCCGTCCGCTTCGCCCCACTAAGCTGTTGAAAACGCCAAGGTTCCACGCTTCTCGCCAAGTGCTGTGGCAATTCCTTTATGGACTTCAATAATAAGGCCGGGCGTGCCGCTCGCAGGCCCGCTTCCGTCGGAAATGGGCCGATGATGCCGATGGCGCAAACATTTGCGCGGCGCGCCATTTCGATATCCTGCGGAGAATCGCCCACGTAGACACAATCTTCGGGGGCGAGCCCGGCGAGTTGGAGGGCGCGCTTCAATGGCGCGGGATGAGGCTTGCGAGGCGACGCATCTTCCGCGCACACTCGCACTGCGAAGTGTCTCGCAAGCTGTAGGTTCTCCAACTGGATACAGACGCGATCGCGGCTTCCGCTTGTCACCAATCCCAAGGTAAATCGCTTAGCAAGGTTGCGGAGAACCGTACGGACACCGGGTAGAAGTGTTGTGTTTTCAAGGGCGTAGGCTTCGCGCCACAAGCGATCCGCTTCCTGCCAGCGAGAACGATGGATACGAGCCGCGCGATACACGTGATACCAATCGGGGTGGTAATGGCGCGCAAGATCTTCGGCGGTGAACTTGATCCCAAGTGCTTTAAACATCGCGAGATATGCACGTTCATCCGCGGCAAAAGAATTGAGCAGCGTGCCATCCCAATCGAACAGCACAGCCTTTGCGACGAAGATGCGTCGTTTCACGCCACGATGCTAACAGAGAAAACGTTCGGAAGTTTGGCACCAATTCCCAGCAGCCGCTGGGGTAGTGCGTGTGACAAAAATGGCGCATTTGGCGCCTTAAAACGGGCTTAAATGGGCTTAAAAAACCAAAAATGGCGCGTTTGACACCCTAAGAATTGCTTATGTAACGAACCGTTGGATTTGCTCTTTGCTCTCGCTGCCTGCGCGGACTTTGGCTCTGATTCCAGGAGCCGTTCCAAAATGGGAATACCAAAAGGCAGGCTCTTTCGGGCGACAGCAAAACTCCAGTGTCTAGTGACAAGTGGCTAGTGGCTAGCGAACGTCAGAAACGCTCGGACTAAAGTGCTACTGGACCGCTGCGGGGCCTTCGATGCCGTGGGCTTTCAGGAAGGCGAAGATTTTTTCGTCGGCGGGACCCCATTGTTCGCGGCTGAGGCCGTGCTTGGCATCAGGGACCATGTCAATTTCGTTCGGAACGCCGTCCATATCTAATGCGTCGTGGAGGCGGATGGATTGTTCGGTGGGTACGGTGTTGTCCTCGGCGCCCTGAACGATGAAGATGGGCGGAAGGTCGTGGCGGACGTACGTCATGGGTGAAACGCTGCGAGCCAGTTCGACGCACTGCGGGCCTGCTGGAATCCAGTCGTTCGCCCAAGTCTGATGATGCGGACCGTTGAGCAATTCGACAGCGTCGGTTATGCCGTAACCGTCGATGACGGCCGCGACGGGATCGACGGGGCCAAGATGCGCGGACTTCGGCGTCATGCCGACCATAAGTGCGAGATGTCCTCCGGCTGAGCCGCCTGTGATCACAATTCGTTTTGTGTCGACGTTGTATTGACGAGCGTGCTCGAAGACCCAGTGCGTTGCGTCGAGAGCGTCGGTGACGGCGGCGGGCGCAGTGGCTTGCGAGGCAACGCGATATTCCACATTGAAGACTACAAAGCCTCTTTCCAGATATGGGAGGCAGAGCGAAGTGTAGGCAGTTTCTTTACCGCTGTGGATCCAGCCTCCTCCGTGAAAGACAACAACTGCCGGAACCTTTGCTGCGGCGCGTTTTTTTGGTTGGAGAACGTCCAGAATAGTAGCCGGGTAACGGTCATAGTGAATATCCCGCTGGATGCTGATCCAATCGGGCAGTGGAGGGTAGGCGGCGGCCGGGCGCGCGGATTGCTGAGCGTTGGCGCAGAAAACGACGGCTACGATGAGGCCGGCAAGTTGGATTGAGCGCTGAATACCGCGTTTGTAGTCCATCAATCGAGCCGATTTCATCATTTTCGTAATTGTATGACTATCGTGCCGGTTCAACGTTAATTATTTAAGCGCACAAAGCATCTGAACGCGGCGGCGACGCAAGCTGACACAGCCAGGAGTGGCTGTGCCACAACAACCGACACGTAGGGATTGGCTGCGGCACACACGAGCCGCAGCACCAAGCATTATTAAGCGCGCATGGCGGTGACGGGGTCGATGCGGGCGGCGCGGCGGGCGGGGATATAACCGGCGATTGCGGCGATGACGGTGAGGATCACGAGCATCGCAAGGAATGTCGCAGGGTCGGTGGCGTTGACGCCGAAGAGCAAAGTGCGCAGTACGCCAGCCAACAGCAATGACGCGACGACGCCAGCGCCGATGCCGATTACGGCGAGGCGGAGCGTCTGGCGCAGAATATCGGTCTGCACTCTTCCCGCCGATGCGCCGAGGGCCATGCGAATTCCGATTTCCTGAGTGCGCTGGCTTACCGAATACGAGATGACGGCGTAGATTCCGAGCGAGGCAAGAATCAATGCGAATGCCGCAAAGCCGGCGAGAAGCAGCACGACGAATCTGCGGGGCGACACGGATCTATCGACGAGATCCTGTAATGGGCGAAGCGTGGACATCGAGAGATCTGGAGCGATGGGGCGCAACGTTTGACGGAGGCGAGAACCGACTTCGACCGTGGGAAGCGAGCTGCGGACCACAATGTCAACACTCTGATAATCATTCGTCTGGCGAATGGGCAGATACATCTCCGATCCTGAACCTTCCTCAAGCGCCAGATCACGGATATCGGCTACGACGCCGACTACCATGCTGCCGCCATTGGTCTGAATCATTTTTCCAAGAGGATCTTCGCCGGGCCAATTCCGCTGGGCCAAAGTTTGGTTAATGACAATGACATGGCGACTGGCGGGCGTATCCGAATCGGTGAAGTCACGGCCTTGGATCAACGCAATGCCCATCGCTTTGAAATATCCGTCGCTCACGATTCGTACGAACGCGAGTGGCAGCTCTTTCGGCGTATAGACGCGTCCCTGGACACCTGCCCACCACGTCCTGTTGTGACCTAGCGGAAGTGAATCGGTGAGTCCCGCGGCGTGCGCGCCGGGAATGTCCAGCGCGCGCTGAAGAGCGTCGGTGAAGTACGCATTGCGCTGCTCTTGGGTTTTGTAAAGCCTGGAGTTGACATCGATGCGGAGAGCGACGGCATGTTGAGGATTGAAGCCCAAGTTGACGTCAAGCACGCGAACAAAACTGCGGATGAGCAGGCCCGCGCCGACAACGAGGACGCATGCGAGCGCAATTTCGGAAATCACGAGCGCGCTGCGAATCCAAACGTGGCCGACTCCGCGGGTGGAGCCGCGGTGCGCGTCTTTGAGCGATTCGTGAAGCTTGGGGCCAGGGACGTGCAGAGCAGGGACCAGCCCGAAGACTGCTCCGGTGAGAATGGCGGCGGCGACTGTGAAGGCGAACGAAAGACCGTCCACGCGGACACTTTCGAGAAGGGGAATTGCCATGCCGCTCAGGTGAGAAAGAGAGCGCGTAGCGACGAATGCGAGGAACAATCCCAAAACGGCACCGGCACTCGAGAGAAGAATACTTTCGGTGAGCATCTGACGAACGAGGCGCGGCTTTGTGGCACCGAGGGCGGAGCGAATAGCGATTTCCTTCTGCCGGGAAGCGCCGCGCGCGAGAAGCAGGTTGGAAAGGTTCGCGCAAACGATAAGCATGACGACTCCGACGGCGCAGGCGAGAAGGATAAGCGCAGGACGGATGCGTCCGCTGACGTATTGAGATAAATAGGAGAGTTCGGGCGTGAAACCATTGCGCTCGGGGTGGTCGCGCTTCATATCGACCGCGAGCGACGAGGTTTCGGCGGATGCAGCGGCGAGAGTTGCTCCGGGCTTGAGACGACCGACGATCGAGAGCGTATTGCCCCATTTGTTTGTTCGGTCGCTTAGGGGATAAGGCATGAAGAGATCGACGTGAGTTCCGGGCGCGAAGACATCGCCGAAGTCGAACGAAGCAGGCAGGACGGCAACGACTGTGCACAGTGAGCCGCTGATGTTGATTGAGCGGCCGATGATGCTGCGGTCGGCGCTGAAACGCTGCCGCCACAGGCCATAACTCATCATGGCGGCGCACGGGCCGCCGTCCCTGCTCTCCTCCGCGGTAAATTGGCGACCAAGGAAGGGATTAATGCCGAGAAGCGGAAAGAAATTCTGGGTAACGGGGACCCGCGTAAAACGCTCGGGTTGACCTTCGCCGATCAAACTGGCGTCGCCAACGCCATAAAAAGCGAAGTATGCGGCGAGATCGGAGAAGGAATGAGTTTGGGCGCGAAGATCCTGAAGATAACCGACCTGCGTCGTCTGGCCGGAAAGATCGTGAGCGCCGGACGGCGGACGGTTGGAGAGCCAGACTAAGTTCGAGGGGTCGGAGAATGGCAGAGGACGCAGAAGCAGCGTATTGACGACGCTGAAAATCGTGCAGCTTGCGCCGATTCCGATGCCTACGATCAGGATTGCGAACGCGGC
The DNA here is from genome assembly GCA_035279845.1 of Candidatus Acidiferrales bacterium. Taxonomy (GTDB): domain Bacteria; phylum Acidobacteriota; class Terriglobia; order Acidiferrales; family UBA7541; genus Palsa-295. Next base: position 17,771 of record DATEGW010000218.1, read on the forward strand.
GAAGGCGGCGTCACGGCGCAACATACGGAACGCATAGCGCAAATCCTGCAAGAAAGTATCGAGCAGGGGCAGGCTGCGCAATTCGCGATGCTGTTCTTTGATTGATTCGCGAGCGCCCATTCGCAGGAGAGCGTCGCGGCGAGCTTCGTCCGGCGGCATGCCTTTGCGGATATTTTCATCCGCGAGCATGGCAACGTGGGATTCGATCTCCTCACTGAGATCGTTATCTAGCGTCGACGAGGCGAACAGTGCTCGGAAACGGGCGATGACGCGGTGCAGACCGGATCGCATGATGCTACCTCCGAGAAGAGAGCTGTAACACTTTGCCGATGACGCCGGCGATACGTTCCCAATTTTCGGTTTCGGCAATCAGCTGTTTGCGGCCCGCTTTGGTGATGGAGTAGAAGCGGGCTTTGCGGTTGTTTTCGGAGGCTCCCCATACGGCAGAGATCCATCTGTTCTGCAGCAGGCGGATGAGGCAAAGGTAGATTGTGCCCTGGTTAATGGCAAGGGCTTCGTCACCGATCTGCTCAATCCGCCGGGCAAGTCCGTAGCCGTGCATCGGACCCATGGCGTCGAGAGTCTTCAAAACCATGAGGTCGAGAGTTCCCTGTAGGACGTCCGAGCGGGAGTCTGTCACGATGCTCTCCTGTTTGTTGCTTAGAGGAAGGTACGCTTCGCTCTGTGGGATGTCAAGAGAGCGGCGTGGCACACGGGTTGAGCTCTAAAGTAGCCAGCGGAAAGACGCTGCCCTACCATCTGGCCGCCCGGCCAAATGCGAAATGCGGCACGCAACGTTTTAGCTTAAAATGTGTTCTACATAGGTAAGTGTGCGCAGGCTTGGTCTCGTCTGTGCGCTGCAGGCGGGTTTGGCCATTTCTATTTATAGATGTGATTTTTTTTTGCCAACAGAAGAGGAGAAAATCGCAATGAGCACGATCATAATGCAATACTTCAAGCAGTTTGCACGGAAGGCGCTGCTACCGGTGACGGTGCTGGCAGCGTTGTGCGCGGCATCGTCGTTCGCGCAGCCGGCGCGGACGATCAGAGTGATTCTTTCGCCGCGATCTACGGCGGATCGTTTTGAAGTGACCAAGCACTTCGGCCAAAACTGCCGGAATGTGCTTATCACGAGCAATGAGCACCAGTCTGACTTCATGGTGGTGGCGGGCGGCTGGTCCGGGGATTACCGGTTCATGGTGATCAAGAAGGGCGGCGGCGTGCTCTACGTGACCGAAACCATGCTGCTGAGTAATTCGGTGAAAGACGTCTGCAAATTTCTGAACGCGCGGACGTAAGGGCATTCCCAATCACGTCGGAATGATCAAGCATAAAGGCGACGTGTGCCTGCGAGGCAAAGCACGCCTTCTCGTCTTCGGGGATGAACAACAGGAAGTCGCCGAATAATCTGTGTCGCACCTACAGCGCTAAATTCCTTCAGGCGATGGCGCCGCAGCACTTTTTGTATTTTCGGCCGCTGCCGCAGGGGCAGGGATCGTTACGGCCGGGGCGTTCGGAAGGATTGCTGCGGGCGGCTTCCACGTCATGAGCGCGCGTCCATTGCATGACGTTGGCGGGGGGACGGTGGTAGCGAAGCTCATTTGCCATAAAACGCATGTGAGGATCGATGTGGTGGAAGAACATTTTGTATCCCGCGCATAGGTAATTCAGGCCGGGTTCGCCGTCGGGCGTGCGGATGAAGCGGTGCTTCGGGCATTCGCCGTGGCAGGCAAAGCGCACGTCGCATTCGCGGCAATAACGCGGCAGCGAATCGCGTTTATCGAGGCCGAACTTCGCCTGCTGAACAGAGGCGACCATGGACTCGAGCGGATTTTCCATGATGTTGCCGAGCTTATTTTCCGGATAGACGAAGTGATCGCAGGAGTAGAGGTCGCCATTGTGCTCCATGGCCATGGCCGAGCCGCACGTTTCGCGGAAAACGCAGAGGCTGGCGGGAATGCCGAGCCACGTTTCGAGAGCGACGTCAAAAATCTGGATGTAGTAACGCGCGACGTCATTGCGCACCCATTCGTCGAAAATCGCGCACAGGAATTTGCCGAAATCGAGCGGATCAACGGACCATTCCGAGACGCGAGCGTCGCCGGAATCGGAAGGCTGGAGCAGGACGAGACCGGAATCGTTGGCTTCGCGAGCTATGCGTTCGACGACGGGAATGAACTGCATGTAGCCGCTGCCAATCTCTTTGAGGAAGCGGTAAACCTCAAGCGGCTGCCGCGCATTGTGGCGGTTGACGACGGTTAGGGTGTTGAATTCCACTCCATGCTTTTTCAGCGTATCGAGGCCAGCAATTACGCGGTTGAAGGTCGGCTGGCCGCCCTTATCTACGCGGTAGCGATCATGAAACTCGCGAGGACCGTCAATGGAGAGACCGACGAGAAAATGGTTCTGCGAGAGAAATTCGCCCCATTCGTCGTCGAGCAAAACACCATTTGTCTGAAGAGCGTTTTCGATGCGTTTGCCAGAGGCGTATTTCTCCTGGAGCGCGACGACGCGGCGGAAGAAATCGACGCCGAGCAGAGTCGGTTCCCCGCCCTGCCATGCAAAATTGATCGTGTCCATTTGCTGCGCTTCGATGTATTGGCGAACGTAGGTTTCGAGAACATCGTCGGGCATCTTCCAATCGGATATGCCGGAGTGGCCGGACAGCTTCGGGTAAAGGTTCTCCTTTTCCAGGTAGAAGCAATATTTGCAATCGAGATTGCAGATCGGGCCGATGGGCTTCGTCATGATGTGGAAGCCGAGCGGCTTTTGAATTGCGTTTGGAGCTACCGAGTCCATTCAATCTCCATTGCGATGACGGCAACTGTAAGCGACTGCTGAGCGCCGGCGTGGCGAAGCGCAGGAACTACGGGTAGAGACGAGAGGGCGTGATTTGTGGAGCGGCTTCGCCAGCCTCTACCATGCGCGCAATGAGGCGTTGGCGCAAGTCAGCGGCAATTTCGGGCAGAGGGTGGTCGCCCTCGGCGTGAATCAGATTGCGATTGTCCTGACGACCGGCGAGATTCACGAGTTGGTGCGGGTCCGAGGCGAGATCGTACATCTGGTACTCGTCATAGTGCGTGCTGCCGGAATCGGTGGCGACGTTTGCGGTGCGGTCGGCGACGCAATAGGTAAATCGGGGAGTTCGCAACGCCCGGCCGACCATCGATTCGCTGATTTGAATCAGCACTTCCTCGCGCCAGGAGTCGCGGCCTTCGCTGAGATTCACGAGCGGCATCGCACTGTGTCCTGAGGCCGTGCCCGGCACTTTCACGCCCAGCCCATCGAGCAAGGTGGGGCAAACGTCAATCATGCTGACGAGTTCGGGGACTAGCCGCGAATGATCGAAGCCTGGACCCTGAACCAAAAATGGGATGTGAATCGAGCTTTCGTGCGGGCTGCGCTTGTATTCGCCGTTGCGCGTGCGGAAATGGCAACCGTGATCGCTGATGAAGGCGACAACCGTGTTGTCGAGCAGATTTTGCTCTTTTAGCGTCTGGAGCAAAGTGCCGACGCAATCGTCGATGCGTTTGCAATCGCCGTAATAGCCGGGGAGTTGCGCCTGCCAATCGCCGGGGAAAAATTTCAGATCCGCGGGTGCGAAGCCGTTTACATATTTTGTGGCGTATTCATTCGGCGGAATGAACGCGTTTGCGTCGTTTTGAAAATGCGGTTCGAGCTGCGAGAGAACGAGGAAAAACGGCTTCGTCTGCGGCTTCTTGAGAAAATCGACGGCGAGTTGAGTGAGGAAGTCGACGCGATAGACGTCGTGAAACGTCAGCGGCTTGCCATCATTGTCCCAGATCGTGCCTTCGTAGGGATGGGAGGTAAGCTCCAGCTCGTTTGAAGCCTGCCACAGATCGTCAAACCCTCCGCGATTCTCTGGCTTAACGGGGCCGCGAAGCGCCGCGGGCACGCCAATGTTTGGCGCGAGATGCCATTTGCCGATGTAATTCGTTGTATAGCCCTCGCCCTTTAGCGCGGTGGCGATCGTGTTTGCGCCGGGGCGCAAGCCGAAACCGTTCTTCCATACACCGGTTTGCGAAGGATATTGGCCGGTGAAGAGCGATGAGCGCGAGGGGCAGCAGAGCGGCTGATTCGTGACGGCGTTTTGAAAAGCGACGCCGCGGCGCGCGATGCTATCGAGGTTGGGCGTGACGCCCATTGGATTCAGGCCGTAGGCGCCGACGAAATCCCAGCGGAATTGATCGGCGATGATCAGCAACAGATTCGGCTTGGATTTTTGCTGTGGCTGCGGCGATGGTTCACCGCCTACGGCTTCGGCCGCGGCCAGCGCGGGCAAAGCTACTGCTGCAGCCGAATTCTTGAAGAATTCGCGACGGCTTGTCTGTGGGCGCGGGCCGGACATGGGCGGTTTTCGCTCCATAAGTCAGCTTTGCGGGGAGAGCATAGCACCATTTGCCGAAGGCGGGGCTGCTCTTCGGAAAAAATGTGAGAGCGGTCTCCAAACCAGCGGTGTGATATTTTAGGAGTCTGCCGCGCTGGCGATTGCGCGTACCACCATGCCGAAGAAAACCACGCCACAACCGGAAGAAGTGACGATTGACGACATTTTCGGTGTGGGCGGACATCTGCAAAAAAGCCATCCGACTTATGAATTTCGAGGTTCACAACTGGAAATGGCGCGAATCGCCGATGAGGCATTCCAAAAACGACAGCATGTGGTGATCGAAGCGGGTACGGGCACGGGAAAGACGCTTGCGTACCTGATTCCGGCGATTCGCAGCGGCCGCAAAGTGGTGATTTCGACGGCCACGAAGTCACTGCAGGAGCAACTCTTCCAAAAGGATGTTCCCTTCCTGCAAAAGCATTTCGCGCCGAATCTGAAAGTGGCTCTCATGAAGGGACGCGCCAATTTCCTGTGCCGGCAAAAAGTCCATCAGATGGATACGCAGGCGGCGATGCTGAAAGGCATCGACGAGGTCGATTGGTTCGCGCAGATTCGCGATTGGGAAAAGTTAACGGAAACGGGCGACCGCAACGAGTTGACGTTTTTGCCGGACGACGCCGATCTGTGGAATCGCATCGACGCGCGCAGCGATCTCTGCACGGGGCAGAAATGCGCTGAGTTCAACCGTTGCTTCATCACGGCCATGCAGCGGCGCGCCGCCGAGGCCGACCTGATCATTGTGAATCATCACCTTTTCTTCGCCGATCTTGCCATTCGCAATGACGATTTCGGAGCCATCCTGCCGGAATACGCGGCCATCGTCTTCGACGAGGCCCACGAGATCGAGGACGTGGCCAGCGACTATTTCGGGCGGCAGCTATCGAGCTATCGATTCGAGGAGCTGACACGCGACATTGAAGCGATGTTGCGGATGATGAAGATCGAAGCGACTCCGCTGCGAAGGCACCTTACAAGTTTGCGCGAACGCAGCCGCAGCTTCTTTGAGAGATTTCCGGAACGCGAGGGACGGTATCCGTTTGGCCCGGAGGAGCGGAAAGCGTTTCTTGAGCGCAACAATGAGGCGTATAGCGATCTGACGACAGGCTTGAAGCGAGTGGAAACCGAACTTGCGGCTATAACGCCCAAGCCGGAGGAGATCATCGCGTTGGGGCGGCGCGCGGCAGAAGCGCGGCGCGAACTGGCGTTTTTGCTCGAGAGCGAAGAACGCAGTTACGTTTACTGGTACGAACGGCGGGGCCGGGGAGTATTTCTCGCGGCGACACCGATCGACGTGAGCGAAATTCTGCGGGAACAGCTTTTCGAGCATTTCGATACGGTGATTCTCACATCGGCGACGCTTTCGGTGGGAGGCAGTTTTGATTACTTGAAGCAACGCCTTGGAGTGCTGCCATCGAAGGAAGTCGCGCTGCCGCAGGAATTCGATTTTGGGGAGCAGGCGCTTCTCTATATTCCGCGGCAGATGCCGGACGTGCGCGACGCGAAATTTTCGGCGGGCGCCGCCGCGGAAATCGAGCGCTTGCTGGAAATTTCGGACGGACGCGCGTTCTGTTTGTTCACCAGCTATGCGCAAATGCGCGACGTTTATGAGCGGGTAAAGATTCGCGTGAATTTTCCGCTGCTGCTGCAAGGCACTGCGCCGCGTTCGACGCTGCTCGAGCGGTTTC
>DATEGW010000219.1:0-6982 GCA_035279845.1 Candidatus Acidiferrales bacterium
CGCGTCGCTCGCGATGAAGTGAAATACTCCCGCATCGAGCCATTTTTCCGCCGCTTCCTGTGCGCTGCGGCCGAATTTTCCCATGATGGATTGCGCCGTAACCTGCGCGTAACACCCTTGGCGCAACCATTGGAACAGGCGTTCCGGCTTGGTGCGAATGAGCGGATTGCGCTCCGGATGAGTGATGATCGGCGTTATTCCCGCGAGTTGCAGGCGATGCAATTCCTGATCAAGACTGGGCGGAATGGAATAGTCGGCAAACTCCACGAGAAGATAATTCTTCTGATTGAGCGTGAATCGGGTGGAATTCTCGCGAATCGCCTGAAGATTTTCGAAGCTGAGGTGAAAATCGCAGCCCGTCGCGAACGTAATCTTGCCCTCATAACGCGCCTGAAGTTCGTCGCGCCGCTGCTTGATCAGCTCTGGTTCGAAAACGTAACGGGAATTGGAGTGAGGTGTACAAATGATGTGGGTGACGCCGTCCTCAACGGCCATGTCTGCCATGGCGAGGGAGATTTCGAGCGATTCCGCACCATCATCAAGGCTCGGAAGAATGTGGCAGTGAATATCGATCATTAAGTATTCAGAATAGCTGATCCGCGTTCGTGATCAAAAGCAAACGATTGACCGATACGCATTTGATACATACATATTTTCATGTAACCCGCTGAGATTGCGATACTTGCTATACTTAGTCGCTTTATGCCGCACTGATTTTGTAGAAGCTGACAATCACTGAAATAAGGAGAGAGTATGGCCGCGGAGCGGACGCCGGAGTTCTTTGCCGGAAAGAACCTGAAAGTGGGAATTATCGGTTGCGGTTACGTGGGGCTGCCTTTGGGACTGCGGTTTGCCGAGATCGGTCACCACGTGACGGGATTCGATCTCGATGAGAACAAAGTGAAGCAACTGAATGCCGGCAAATCCTACATTCAGCACATTCCGGCGGACAAGATTGCGACGCACGTCAAAGCAGGCCGCTTTGAGGCGACGACGGATTTTTCCAAGCTGCGCGGCGTGGATGCCGTGCTTATCTGCGTGCCAACGCCGCTGGATGAACGCCGCGAACCGGACCTCAGCTATGTGGAACACACCGCGCGTGCAATCGCTCCGCATTTGCAGCGCAATCAGCTGATCGTGCTGGAAAGCACCACGTACCCTGGCACCACGGAAGAACTCGTGCAGCCGATTCTCGAGGCCGGCGGACTGCGCTGTCCGGCGTCCACTACGGATGTAGCGACCGATTTCTATCTGGCTTTCTCGCCAGAGCGCGAAGACCCCGGTAACAAGCACTTTGGATTGGCACAGATCCCTAAAGTAGTGGGAGGAGTGAATCCGGCCAGCGGAAAAGCGGCGGCAGGACTTTACGCGCAGATCGTTTCGCGCGTCGTTCCGGTGAGCTGCACGCGCGCGGCCGAGATGGTGAAGCTGCTCGAAAACATCTTCCGGTGCGTGAACATCGCGCTGGTGAACGAGCTCAAGCAGCTCTGCCTGCGAATGGGCCTCGATGTTTGGGAGATCATTGACAGCGCTGCGACCAAGCCGTTTGGTTTTATGCCCTTCTATCCTGGGCCAGGGCTTGGCGGCCATTGCATTCCCGTCGATCCGTATTACCTCTCGTGGAAAGCGCGGGAATACGATTTCGCTACGCGGTTTATTGAACTCGCGGGCGAAGTGAACACGGCGATGCCTTACAACGTCGTCGAAGCTCTTGCGCATGCGCTCAATGACCGGCAGAAGAGCGTGAAGGGTTCGAAAATCCTCCTACTCGGAGTGGCGTACAAGAAAGACGTTGACGATCTCCGCGAATCGCCTTCGCTGAAGCTGCTCGAACTGCTCACCGAACGCGGCGCGGTGATGGATTACAACGACCCTTATTTCCCTGCCCTGCACAAGATGCGGCACTATGATTTTTCCAAAATGCGCTCCATCGAACTTACGCCGGAAAAACTCGGAAGCTACGACTGCGTGCTGATCGCGACCGATCATTCGAGCTACGACTACGACGCTATCGTGCGCGGCGCGAAACTCGTCGTGGATACTCGCAACGCCACGCGACGTGTGCAGAATGGACGCGAAAAGGTCATCCACTGCTAAGCGGGTACGGGCATCAGGCGAGGCGTCCTATTAACTAGAAGCGGCTTATAGCCCTTTGGTTCCATTGCGCTGGTACTGCCCAACCGTTATCGTGTTGTCTATGCCGACGCAGACCAGACCGCAGAGCGAAAAAGGCACGCTGGCGACCGATCCAGGCAGGCGGCGCAGCATGCGTGTTCTACTCAGCGTTCCGATCGTCGTTAGCGGCAAAGATGCTGAAAACAATAGATTTACAGAAGAGGCGCGCACGCTAGTCGTGAACGCCCACGGCGCGCTTATCGCGCTTGCTACAAAAGTACTGCCGGACCAGATTATCGGCATCGCCAACAAAGCAACAGCGCAATCGCTTGACTGCCGAGTCGTGCACGTCGGAAACGCGCAGGGCGGCAAAATGCAGCTTGGCCTGGAGTTCGTAAAGGCTTCGCCTACTTTTTGGCAGATCGACTTCCCGCCTGACGATTGGGTTGTTCCTGAGGATTGACGGCGCAGTGTAGAGCGTTGTTGAAGACGTTTCGCTATTCGGCGCGAGCGTCGCGCGTCTTTGAATCCGCCAATTGCACGCGCAAATCTCCGAAGGGCAGCTCCGCCGCAAACTGCACAGGCGTGCGCGCCGCATCATTCGCCAGCCAGATGGTGAAGTGAACGCTCGCGTCTTCCGTTCCATTCTTGAAAAGCTGAATCGAAATGCGCGATGCCGTGAAATCCCCCGCGTCAACTTGAATCGATTCGGACGCAGCCTCAAGCTGTGCATGCATTTCATACAGATCGTGCCCATCGTAAACTGGAATGCGCACTGCGCGCGTCCGCTGCCAATCGACGGCGCGCAACGTGAAAAGCATGCCCACTGGATCGCGCGTCCCGGGCGAGACAATGACCGCGGGCGCCGGCGCACGCGGCTGTTGCCCCGGCTGAATCAGGTCGTAGATCTTTGCGGTGCTCTTGCCCAATTCGTTGCGGTACATTTCAAATTGCCGGGTCTCCAGCGTCGCGCCATCCGTATAAGAATCGAATTGATCGTCAACCGGAAAGAGCGTGTGCACGGAACGAAGCGTGTGGATCGTCGCCTGTAAATGCCATGTTTGCCATCCGAAAAGATTGCGCCGCTCAGGCACGCTGAGTTGCACGGCGGCCGCATCGTCGAACGAACTCCACGCGACTCGATAATCGAGTTTTTCGCCCACGTGAAATGGCATGGGTACTCCGGTCGCAACGCTGGCGGGCGCTTCGAATGCGAACGCGGCGCCCACAAGCATCAAAGCAGCGATCGTGACCGCTGCCGCACAATCTCCGAAATGGATTCGCGATTTCATCAGCCGCCGATCCGTAAAGAGCGTACAATTCGCGAGCGATTCTTGCGCCGCCCGGAAAGCGCAAGATATATTTAAGCGTACCCGAAAGGGTTCGATGTATCAGCATTGGCAAATGCTGCTCCGGCGGCGGCATCTCTCTAAACCATTCGGAGGGCGATTCTCGTGCGTTACCTTGTCACCGGCGGCGCTGGTTTCATTGGCTCAAATATTGTGGATGAGTTGTTGCGGCGCGGACATGCCGTTACCGTGCTTGATGATCTTTCCACCGGCAAAGAACAGAACATCGCGCACGTTGCAGATAAGCTAGATTTTCGCAAGGGCACAATCACCGATCTCGAGACAATTCGTGCATGCTGCCGCGCCGACTACGTGATTCATCTCGCCGCGCGCACCTCAGTGCCTAAGTCCGTAGCTGATCCTCTGGAAACGAATCACGTAAATATTGATGGCACCCTGAACGTCCTGGTCGCAGCGCGCGATGCGAACGTGAAGCGCGTGGTGTTTGCCGCATCGTCCGCCGCCTATGGCGAGACAGCTACGCTGCCGAAGGTAGAGACGATGCAGCCAGCGCCCATTTCTCCTTACGGCGTCACGAAATACGTCGGCGAACTCTATGGCCAGGTATTTCATCGCATCTATGGAATCGAATGCGTCTCGCTGCGCTATTTCAATGTTTTCGGGCCGCGCCAGGACCCTTCCTCGCAATATTCGGGAGTCCTTTCAAGGTTCATGCTCGCCGTTCTCGAAGGTAAGCCGCCTGTGATCTTTGGCGACGGAGAGCAGTCGCGCGATTTTACTTATGTCGATAATGTGGTTGATGAGACGCTCCGTGCTTGTGAGGTCGCTGGCGCGTCTGGACAGGTCTTCAACGGCGGAACGGGCGCACGGATTACGTTGAATCAAGTCGTCGCGCTTTTGGAAAAAATCACGGGCCGAAAGCTGAAAGCGCAGTACGAACCGCCGCGCGCTGGTGACATTCGCGATTCGCAAGCGGACGTCTCACTGGCGCGGGAGGTTCTTGGCTATCGTCCGCTTGTCACGTTTGAAGAGGGGCTTAAGCGCACGTGGGCCTGGTACAGCAAGGAATATCAGCTACAGAAGACCTGATCTGTTCCTGTACCCTGGCTCGCCGCGAAGCATCCCGTTTCACGTCGCCATTTTTGAACTCTCTTCGCTGCCCTTGTATATTGGAAAGACCGATGTCTTCCCAAGAGAATGTTGCAAAAAGGCGCATCTTTCTTCTCTCGCCTGCGAATCTTGCTGGCCGTCGCGCCGAAATCCTGTTGCGAGAAGCCGCGAAATTCGATCTAGCCACCCGTGTGCGCGTCAACGGCGCTCCTATCGGCGAAGTCTTCAGTTTCATCAGCGGCCTTTATTTTCGCGGTAAGCTCGCCTACGCCACTGCGTTCTCAGAAACAGCTAAGGCGCGCCATTCCATCCTCATCATCACTGCTACGCGCGGACTCGTCGCGCCTCATGTGATTATTGATGTCGGCGGCCTCGTCGAAATGGCGAGCGTGCCTATAAGTTGCTCTGACCCGCGCTATCGCGCGCCGCTGGAACGTGACCTCGCAAAGTTAGCGCGTCGCGTCGGCAAGTCCGCGGAAGTCATTCTCCTCGGCAGCATCGCCACTCCCAAATATCTCGAACCAATCTCCAAGATGTTCGGTGAGAGACTTCTCATTCCGTCCGGGTTTGTCGGCCGCGGCGACATGAGCCGCGGCGCAATGATGCTCCGCGCGGTCCGCAGCATGGTTCCACTCGCGTACGCCCCCGCTCTGTCGCTCGAAACTGGAAGCAGCCGCTGATTGATGCTGATTCGAAGGTATGCATGCCCACCATTGGCGGCCTCGCGGCGCGCCTTTTTCTGACGTAATCGGCTATATTGGAACGCGCCATGCCCCATTACATCGGCGCCATCGATCAAGGCACCACCAGCACGCGCTTCATCGTATTCGATAAATCCGGCCGCATCGTCTCCGTCGCACAGCGCGAACATGAACAGATTTATCCGCGTCCCGGCTGGGTCGAACACGATCCGGAAGAAATCTGGCGCCGCACACAGGAAGTGATCGCCGACGCGATGCAGCAGCGCGCGCTTCAGCCGGGCGACCTCGCTGCCATCGGCATCACGAATCAGCGCGAAACAACGGTCGTCTGGAATCGCGCAACCGGCGAGCCCGTTCACAACGCCATCGTTTGGCAGGATATTCGCGTCGAAGATGCCGTCGCCGACTTTTCGCGCAATGGTGGCCAGGACCGCTTTCGTACGAAGACCGGCCTCCCACTCGCCACATATTTCAGCGGCTTGAAATTGCGCTGGATCCTCCAAAATGTTCCAGAAGCAAAGCAGAAAGCCGAAGCGGGCGACCTTCTCTTCGGCACGATCGATACCTATCTTGCGTGGAAGTTAACCGGCGGGCCGCAAGGCGGCGTTCACGTCACGGACGTGACGAACGCCAGCCGCACGCAACTCATGAATCTGGCCACGCTCGCCTGGGACGATGACATGCTCGCCGCGTTCGAAATTCCCAAGCAAGTGCTTCCGCGCATCTGCTCCAGCAGCGAGAAATATGGCGCTGCGCAGCTCCCTTCGATAAAAAATGTACCGATCGCGGGCATTCTTGGCGACCAGCACGCCGCCCTCGTCGGCCAGGCCTGCTTCAAGCCGGGCGAAGCGAAAAATACCTACGGCACCGGCTGCTTCCTCGTGATGAACACAGCCCGCACGCCCGTGCAATCCAAACACGGCCTCATCACGACGCTCGCTTACAAATTCGGATCGCCGCCCGCGCATTACGCGCTCGAAGGCAGCATTGCAATCTCCGGCGCGCTCGTGCAGTGGCTCCGCGATAACCTCGGAATCATCGAGAAGAGCTCGGACATCGAAGGCCTCGCGCGCACCGTGAAAGATAACGGCGGTGTCTACTTCGTCCCTGCTTTTTCCGGCTTGTACGCTCCCTACTGGAAAGCAAACGCGCGCGGCGTCATCGCCGGCCTTACCCGCTACGCAAATAAAGGCCATCTTGCGCGCGCGATTCTCGAAGCTACTGCATTTCAAACGCGCGAAGTGGTGGAAGCAATGGAGCGCGATTCAGGCATTAAACTGGACGTCCTGCGGACGGATGGCGGAATGGTCGAAAACGAGTTGCTGATGCAGTTCCAGGCGGACATTCTCGATCGCCCCGTCGTCCGCCCCATGGTGAAGGAGACTACTGCGCTGGGCGCGTCCTACGCCGCCGGTCTCGCCGTCGGCTTTTTCGAGGGCATCGAGGAGCTTCAATCCAACTGGGCCGTCGACCAAACCTGGCAGCCCCACATGGACGAGACCACCCGCGAGCAGTTGTACCGCAACTGGAAAAAAGCCGTCACGCGCTCTTTCGACTGGGCAGAATAAGCCCATTTCTTCCGGAGCGTCCGAGGAATTAGTAGATAGGGACGGGAAGAGGAGCCTCCAGTGAAAAGGGCGGAGCGCCGACAAAAGGAAACGCGAGTCTCCGCGCGTACCAGCCTAGTACTTGTCCGGTAGCGGCGTTTCACAGGACCTAGGCACCAAAATGCCGAATTACTCTTTT
>DATEGW010000220.1:0-17904 GCA_035279845.1 Candidatus Acidiferrales bacterium
GCGAAATATCCGCAACTGAAGATCATCGCTACGGCGCCGGTCACGCTGCGCGAGGCGGATGTGATCGACGAACATTTCTACCGGCGGTCTGCGGGCGAGATGGAAGCGCACGCGAACGATTACGATACGCGGCGGCGCGGCACGCAGAAGGTGTTCGTGGGCGAATGGGCGACGCGCGTGGGGCAACCTACTCCCAACTGGGATGCGGGCATGGCAGACGCAGCATGGCTCACCGCGCTCGAGCGCAACTCCGATTTGATCGTGATGTCTTCGTACGCGCCCCTCTTTGTGAATGTGAGCCCCGGCGCGGCTCAGTGGCAAACGGACATGATCGGGTATGACGCGAATTCGAGCTACGGATCGCCGACGTACTATGTGCAGAAGATGTTCAGCACGAATCATGGCGATGAGATTCTGCCGATCAGCGCGCATAACGTTCCCTCGAAGGAATGGGACCCTCCCTCGCCGGATCGCGGCGGCCGCGGAGCACCTCCGCTGCGCCAGCCGATGACGCAGGACATTCCGACGATGTTTTTCGATGCGACGCGCGACAGCAGGACCGGAACGATCTACGTGAAGATCGTCAACGCGGCGGCCAAAGAGCAAGCGGTTCACATTGCAATCAGCGGCGCCTCGTCCGTGGATTCGCAGGGGAAGACGATAACGATGAGTTCGAGCAGCCCGGGCGATACGAACTCCATTAGCGATCCGACGAAGATCGCGCCGGTGAGCGCGAACGTGAGTGGATTGGGCAGCGACTTTACGAAAAGCGTGCCGCCGTACTCGGTGACGATTCTGGAATTGCAAACGAAATAGCGCCGAGAACAACAGCAAAAACCGCAAAAAAAAAAGCACAGCCAGAGTGGTGTGCCACATTCGCGTTAGATTTAGGGCATCCGCTCGAATGAAAGAGACTTCCCTCCGCCTTCTATACGTAACAATTGAACTGTGTTTTTTGGGAGGTCAGATATGCGGAGAATGATGGTCCTGCTGTCGATGTGCCTTTTGTTGCCTGCCGGGCTGTTTTCAGCGGATCAGACCCGCGAGCAAAAGCGGCTGGAGGCTTCCGGCCAAGTGTTGAAAGAAATCCTCAATATTCCGGATGGGCTTCCCAAGTCGCTGCTCGATAAGGCCGAGTGCGTGATCGTGATTCCCTCGGTGCTGAAGTTTGCCATAGGCATCGGCGGCGACTTCGGCAGAGGAGCGATCACCTGCCGCACAGGAGAACATTTCACTGGTTCATGGAGCGCGCCGGCAATGATTGCTCTTGAAGGCGGTAATCTCGGTTTCCAACTGGGCGGGCAAGCGACGGATTTTGTGCTACTCGTTGTGAATCCAAAAGGTGCGAACTCTATCTTGTCGAGCAAAGTGAAGCTGGGCGCGGACGCGGCGGCAGCCGCCGGACCCAAGGGACGCGATGCGGCAGCCGATACAGACGTCCTGATGAAGGCGGAAGTGCTGACCTATTCGCGTTCGCGCGGGCTCTTTGCGGGAATTTCCCTGGAAGGATCGACGCTGCGTTCGGACGGCGGCGCGAATAAGAATCTCTATGGACGCGATTTGAATGCGAAGCAGATCGTCCGCGAAGGGAGAGTCGGTGTGCCCGCGGCTGGGCACGAGTTGATTTCCCTGCTGAATCAGAAATCGCCAAGAAACAGATCTGAAGCTAAATCGTTGCAGTAGTGACGCCGGACGAGGTGTCCAATGAACTTCAAATGGCTGGTCGTCATGTCGGTGTTCGCTTTAATGGCAATGGTGTGCACGGCTGGAATGCCTGCATCAGGACTTGGAACGGTCGGCGGACAAGTCGTGGACGCCAAGGGTACGCCGGTGGCCAATGCGCTTGTGACTCTTCAATCCTCAGAGGGAAGCCACCTGCAAACGGCAGCAACGAATCAGGATGGGCGATTCTGGTTTGCGTCGTTGCCGGAGGGACAGTATTCCGTGCGGGCTTCGGATCACGGGCGCGTGTCTGAATGGCGGCAGAACGTCTGGGTATCGCCGGGGCGCCAGACGAATGTGATGTTGCATTTGCGCGCGAAAAAGACCGCCACTAGCGGTCGGTAGAGTTTCTTTTCGAGAAATCAAAAGCGCCCACGCAGAGGCGCGCGCGAAGTTCGCGCGCAACGATGGCCGCTACAACGTAATGCGTTAGGATGCGAGATTTGCGAGCAGCTTTTCCGGCGGAATCGGCTGCGCGGTTTGTAGCGTAACGCCGAAGCGGCGACGCGGATCGTTTTCGTAAGACGCGGTGTACTGCGCCCCGCCAAAAAGCTTCGCGCAAAACTCTTTCAGCTCGGGATCGAAGGCTGCGCGCGTCTCGGGGACGTTTGGCGCGAGAAAGCGGTCGTTGATGAGAAGATGGATTTTCGTGCCTCCGAAACGGATTTTCCCGTTGAGCTTCGGCTCGGCTGCGAGCTTTTCGTAGACGTTCAGCGCGGCGCGGGCGGCTTGCTTGAGACGATCCTGATTGGTGCCGTCGAGCGGCGTCTTGCGATTATAGAGGACGCCAAGCTCGCCTTCTGTGTTGTCCAGGCTGTAGTTGGCTTGATGGCCGATCAGCACCACGCCGGGGCCGTTGAAGACGTGGCGATAATCGGCGACATCGAGAAGCAACTCTTCGAGCGGCTTTTCCTGAATCCAGCGATGGAAAATGGGCACCAGCGGCTCGAGAGCCTCGTCCGTGGCTTCGACGAACAGCTTTATGTTCACGTGCTGCACTTCCAGCTTTTCGGAGACCATTAGACGGTCACCGCTTTTCCGAGCTGGTTGTAGCAGCTATGCGCCGCGTCAATGAAGAGCTGCGCTTCGTCGATGAGATAGCGGGTTGCGTCGGCGGTGTACGCTCCGTTGGCTTTCTGGTGCGCGTCAAAAAGATAGTGCGCGAATTTTCCGCCGGCGAACGGGTCCCAGAATTTCTGCGTGTCGTAGTAGTAGGTCTTGAATTCGGAAACGATGCGATCGGGATCGTTTGGAATATTGGGATTTACAAGTTTCACGAGGGCTTTCGCGCCGTTGACCATCGATTTGTAAGCCGTCTTGCCGGCTTGATCGAAATGGCCGTTGTCCAACGCGAGTTGGGCTTCGAAGAGCTCGCGTTCGGCGGCGGTCAATTCGAATTCGGTCGCGCTGATGACTTCGCCGGCGCATTCGCCGGTGCCCATATCGCCCAAGGTGTATTCGCGAGGATCGCCCCAGTCGCTGAAGAGCGAGCGGTCGCCCGGAGCTGCGGGACGAGCCAAATCTTCGAGCCACGATTTCAATTGTGCTTTGCCGCTGCGCTTGGCGAATTCCTTGAATGTTTCGCCATTCTGGCGATTCGCCACGTATTTCTCGGTGAGGCGCGTGACGACCTCTGGAATTCGCTTGGACGGAATTGCGACGATGGGCATGCCGTAGGTGCCGCCGTTATTTTCCCATTCGCCGCCGAGGACTACCTGGAAATGGGGCACGGCAAAGCCGCCCATTTTGCGGCTGACGCCGTAAAAACCAAGATCGCATACGTGATGCTGGCCGCAGCTATTGAAACAGCCGCTGATTTTGATGTGGAGATTCTCGACAGCCTGATCGAATTCGTAGCGCTTTTCGGTGAGGCGCTTGTGCAACTCCGCCGCGAGCCCCCGCGACGATGAAATTCCAAGTTTGCAAGTATCGGTGCCGGGGCATGTGACGATGTCAACGATCGCACCCGCGCCAGGATCGCCGAGGCCGACGGCTGCGAGATCACGGTAAAGGTTCGGCAGATCTTTCAGGCTGACCCAGCGGATTACGAAATTCTGTTCGACGGTGGAGCGCACAGTGCCCTTGGTGTAGCGGCGGACGACGTCGGCGAGGACGCGAAGCTGAGTTGCGGTGATATCGCCGAGCGGGAGGGTGACGGTTGCGACGGTGTAGCCCTCCTGCTTTTGCGGGCGAAGATTCGTACGAGACCAGCGCTTAAATTCGGGCAAATCTGAATTTTCCATTTTGCCGCCCGGATTCAGCGGAGCCTCTTGGTACTTCTCGGCGTCTTTAATCAGTTCGGTCCAGCGCGGGTCATAAGGCAGCGTTTTGCGCTC
This sequence comes from Candidatus Acidiferrales bacterium, assembly GCA_035279845.1. GTDB lineage: Bacteria > Acidobacteriota > Terriglobia > Acidiferrales > UBA7541 > Palsa-295. The sequence goes on from DATEGW010000220.1 coordinate 4,059, forward strand.
TTCGGCGACGAGTTCCCTGAATTTCTCGATTCCCAAATCCTGCACCAGGAACTTGATGCGGGCGCGACTGCGATTGCGCTTTTCGCCTAGGCGCGCGAACACGCGAGAGACGGCCTGTGTGATCGGCAGGATTTCCTCGACCGGAACAAAGTCGTCGAGCAGCTTGGCATTGTAAGGAACGGCGCCGAGGCCACCGCCGACGACCGTGACGAAGCCGCGCTTTTCTTTGCCGTTTTCCGTGCGAGTGGCGGCGATGAAGCCTATATCGTGAATATTTGTAAGCGCGCAGGCATTTTGCGAACAGCCGCTAAAGGCCGGCTTGAATTTGCGGCCGAAATTCTGCACGTCCGGATGGCCGAGGAGAAAGCGAAACATCGCTTGCGAGTACGGCGTTACGTCAAAGACTTCGTCGCAGCAGACACCAGCGTAAGGGCACGCTGTGATGTTACGGACGGAATTGCCACAGGCTTCGCGCGTGGTGATGCCGACTGCCGCGAGGCGGCGCATGATTGTTGGCGTGTCTTCGATATGAACGTAGTGAAGCTGAAAATCCTGGCGAGTAGTGACATGGGCGATGCCGTCTGAATACTCTTCGGCGAGGTCCGCAACGGTTTCAATCATTTCCACCGTGAGGCCACCACCGGGAATCTTGATGCGCTGCATGCCGGGAGCGTCCCACATCGTCATGGGCCCCTTGGTGAGATCGCCGGAGGGATATTTCATCTCCTGCACTTTGGCGCCGTCACTGCGCTGGCCATTGTCATAACGCTGGCCGTAAGCGCCGCGGCGAAGGCGCGTCTCGGCGAAAACGCGCTCATCGATTTTTCCGGTTTTGCGAAACGCTACTTCGGTATCAAAAATATCGATCTCGCGGCCGAGCGCCTCCGGAATTTTTCCGGCTAGCTTTTCAGCCGACAGATGATTCGAGGCCTTCATGATTACTTTTCTCCCTGTTGAGGCGTCGCCAGCGGCCGATTGGCGGCGGGTGTGGACACCTCGGTAAAAATCGTGTTTGGTGCGTAGACTCCGGCGCGATGCGCCTGGTCTTCGAGGAGGCTAGTCATGCCCGAGAGCGCGATACGCGTTCACTCGGGCAGCCGACAGAAGCAGCCGCAACATCGCGCGATAGTTGAGGGAAGGATGCGCATCAGGCGTTTTCCGGCCGGTGCTTCATAAAGCAGGATTTTAGCATTTTTCGGGGGCGGTTGCAGCGACTGTTTGCGCGCGCAAGCCGGAGGCGGCCGCGCACGGTGGCACGTAGCAACGCACTAGCGTTTTGATTCCACGCAAGATAGGGCGATTCCTGCCGGGCAGGCAACTTGGCTGTGCTAACCTTCTCTCTCATGCTTGGGCGATGAGAGCGGGTCAAATTCTGGGAAAATCGCGCCAACATGGCGCAAGTTGGCGCTGTAAACTGCGCTTATTGGCGCTTTTTTGTCCACTTTTGGCCGCAAATGCGCACGCGCAGAGCGCGCAACTCGAGGGCCAGCGTATCGCCGAAGTCCGCGTGCTCGAGGAGAGCGGCGGACCTTCCCCGTCGCAAACGCAACTGCTCGCTCTGAAGGCGGGCGATGAATTTCACTTCTCCACGGAGCGTGAAAGCCTGCGGACGCTGTACGCGACGGGCGATTACGCCAATATCCGCGTGACGGCCGCGCGGCAAGGCGACGGCCTGCACGTCGATTTCATTGCCGTGCGGAATTTTTACAACAATGTAGTCCGCATTGACGGCTTAAAAGAGCCGCCGACAGAACCAGCGGCGCAAGCGGCCATCCGCCTCACATTGGGCCAGCCATTCCGCCAAGCGTCTCTGAACGAGGGTATCGCGCGGCTTGAAAGCCTTCTTCACGATGAGGGGCTCGATCGCGCGAGTGTGACTTACGACCTCCATCCGAATGCCGACACCCGACAGATGGACGTGAATATTCACGTGGTGCCGGGCATACGGGCTCACATCGGCGCGATCACGCTGAAAAACAGCAGCCGGTATTCTGACGCGGAGATTCTGCGGCGCGCAAAACTTAACGGCAAGAACGGCAGGAAAGAGCTCACCTCGGCGCGGCTTACGCAGGCGCGCGATAGGTTGCGGAAATATCTGGTCGATCAGGGATACCTGGGTGCTTCCGCAATCGTCACCACGGGGAGCTTCGATCCGGCATCCAACACAGTGCCGCTTACTTTAGACGTAACGGCGGGCCCAAAAATCACGGTAGAAGTGACCGGCGCACGCCTGAGCAAATCGGAAAGGAGAAGGCTGCTGCCGATTTACGCCGAGGGCGCGGTGGACGAAGATCTCCTTCAAGAGGGACGCAGGAATATCCGCGATTTCTTCCAGCGGCAAGGTTATTTCGATGCGGACGTGGAAGTGAATTCGCAGCAAAGCGATTCAAAGGGAGAGCAAACAATCGCCTACACCATTAATCGGGGCGAACGTTACAAGCTGCTGGGCATCTCTTTTGACGGCAACCGTTACTTCAGCAGCGGCCTGCTCACGGGCCGGCTTCAATTGCAGCAGGCTTCCTTTGCTTCGTATGGCCGCTATAGCCAGCAACTGATGCGCGGCGACGCGGACTCAATACGGAATCTCTATCTGAGCAACGGCTTTTTGCAGGCGCAAGTTACGCCTGAAGTGCAGAATGCCAGCCATGGAAAGAAGAACGATCTGCTGGTGCAATTTCATATCGTGGAAGGCACGCAGACGACAATCTCCAGTTTGCGGATCGAAGGAAACACAAGCGTTCCCGCTCAAGACCTGCTGGCGATTGTGGGATCGACGGAAGGACAGCCGTTTTCAGAAGCGGGAGTTGCGAGCGACCGGAACAACATCCTGGCCTACTACTACAACAACGGGTATCCGGATGCGACGTTCGTCGAACAACTGACAAATTTGGCGGCTAACAAAGTCGGGCTGGTCTATCGCATTACCGAAGGCCAGCGAATCGAAGTGTCACAAGTGCTGCTCACCGGATACCAGAACACGCGCCGGGGAATCATTTCGAGACAGGTGGAAGTTCAGGAGAACGGCCCTTTGCGCGAGGGCGACGTGCTCGATAGCGAGCGCCAACTCTATAATCTCGGCATCTTCAACCGCGTGGAAATCGCACCGCAAAACCCAGACGGCACCGATCCAGCAAAAGCCGTAGCTGTAGACGTTCGCGAAGGAAACCGCTACACAATCGGCTATGGCGGAGGATTTGAAGTGCAGCGGATCGCGGGCGGAAGCCAAAATCCGAGCGGCACAATCCTCCAGGCGAGTCCGCGCGGAATCTTCCAGATTGCGCGAAACAATATGTTCGGCAGGGCGCAAACATTGTCGTTTACCGGCCGCGCGAGCACGCTGGAATATCGCGCGACGGCGAATTACAGTGCGCCTAATTTCATGACGCATCGCAGCCTTACTCTCCAGCTGACCGGCTACGCCGATAAAAGCCAGGACGTGAATACGTTCACGTCAACGCGGCTACAAACCGCTCTCGCTCTAGTGGAAAAATCCAGCCCGTCGAGTTCCTTTGTCTACCAGATCTTTTACCGCCGGGTGGAAGCCTCGGACATCAACAAAACGATTAACCCTGAACAAATTCCGCTGTACAGCCAGCCGACTCTCGTTTCCGGCATCGGCATCACCTATGCGCGCGACCGCCGCGACAATCCGGCCGATGCAACGAGAGGCAACTTCAACACGATCGACGTGACGAACACGTTCAAAGCCGTCGGATCGAGCGCCGATTTCTTCCGTTTGTCATTCCAGAATTCGTCGTTCTATCCTTTCGGAAGAGCGTTCGTGTTCGCGCGTTCGATGCGATTCGGTTACGAGCAGCCGTGGGACAATACGGTGGAACCGAACGATCCAAGCTGCACGGCCTCGTCGTCGGGCAGTTCATCCGTACCGTGTGAAACTATTCCCCTGCCGGAGCGGTTCTTCGCTGGGGGCGGCGCATCGTTGCGCGGCTTCAGCCTGAATCAAGCGGGGCCGCGCGACCCAGTCACGGGCTTTCCTGTTGGCGGGCTGGCGATGCTGACGTTCAACCAGGAGTTGCGCTTCCCGATGAAACTGCCGTTCATCGGAAACCGGCTCGGTGGCACGATCTTCTACGACGGCGGCAACGTCTATAGCGACATTCACCACATCACGCTGCGATGGAAGTCGCCGTCGACGACCGACCTGAACTATTTCTCACACACAGTCGGCTTCGGCGTCCGCTACCCGACGCCCATCGGGCCGGTTCGCGTGGATTTCGGCTACCAGATCAATCCGGCGCAATATCAGTCACAAGTGACGACGACCGTAAATGGCGTGCCGCAAACGCAAACGAATATCTATCAATTGCCGCATTTCGGCTTCTTCTTCAATATTGGGTCGATCTTCTGATGAAAACGCGCTCGTTCATTTTCGCCTTAGCAATGTTCGCGGCTCTTCCAATCGCCGGAGCCCAGCAGAACCCGCCGATTGCGCCGCCGAGCACCGAGAACACGGGCGCGCAAACAATCGACGCGATCGCCGTTCGCATAGATACCGGTGTAATCACGGAAAGCGAAGTGCGCGAACTGACCGACTTTCAGATGCTCGTGGACGGCACGTCGAAGCCACGCGACGAGGCGATCCGGGAGCTAACGGATCAATGGATCGTGCAAGGCGAGGCCGACGCGGCACACTTCGCTCATCCTTCCGATCAGGATATTGACGAGGCTTATGCGGACCTCGTGAAACAATTCCCTTCGCAAGCGGCATTCGACCAGCGGCGCATGCAGGCCGGGCTATCGCAGGATGCTGTGCGCAGAGAGCTTGCACAACAGATCTATCTTTCGCGCTTTCTCGATTTTCGCTTCCGTCCGGCAGCGGAAGTGAGCGACGCAGATGTGCAGAAATACTACGACGAGCAATTCGCGCCACAGCTCAAGGCAAAAGGCGAGGCAGTGCCCGCGCTGGACCAAGTGCAAGAGAAAATTCGCGAGGTGCTCGTGCAGCGCGATATCACCGACCGCGCGAATCAGTGGCTGGACGATACGCGGTCGCGCCTCGAAATCGACGTCCTTCCGGCGGCGGGAGGAGCACAGTGAAGCTGCGTTGGCATCACTGGACGCTCGGAGGCCTGCTGCTCGTGGCGCTTTGCGTGGTTGCCGTGCTGTATGTGGTGCGCAAGGGGATGATCGATCCCTGGGTGCGGTATCAGATGGTGCAACAGATCGAACAGCGGACCGGCGGGCGCGTTGAATTAGGAGGATTCAGGCTGGAATTTTGGCGTTTGCATGTCGATCTCGATAACTTCACGCTTCACGGCCTTGAATCCGCGAGCGAGCCGCCTCTGTTCCATGCGGATCACATCGCCGTGGGGCTGCACATTGTTTCCTTCTGGGGCCGAAAGATTTCGCTCGAAGAGCTGATTGTCACCAAGCCAAAGGTTTACGTCCGCTATAACGCGAGCGGTGAAAGCAATTTGCCAAAACCGAAAGTGCGCCAAACCAGCTCGCAAGCCTGGCATGACACGCTTTTCAATCTGGCCATCGGCCGACTCGAACTCGATCAAGGCAGCGCCGTATTCAACGACCGGCGCGTGCCGCTGGACGTTCGCGGACAGAACCTCGCGTTTCTGATGCAATACGAGCATCCGGCGAACGGTGACGACTCCTATGTGGGCAGTCTTTCCTGGCAGAAGGTGCAGATCGCAGCCAAGCACGACGCGCCGTTTCCGATAGACGTAAGGACAAAGTTTACGCTTCACCGAAACTCGTTCGACCTGGACGAGCTTGTCTGCAAGCTACCGCATTCAGAACTCGATGCGCGCGCCGAATTGGCGAGTTTCGCGGCGCCGGATTGGGATTTGCACTACCGCGGCAATCTTTCGCTGGCCGACATCCGCACTATTTTCCGCAAGCCGGACACACCGGATGGAACGGCAGAATTTTCGGGCGATGCACGCTATGCGGGAGGCCAGTGGACTGCGAACGGATACTACAATGGGCGAGATATCGCCATGCACAACGTCTGGTTTCATACGCGAGGCATGGCATCTTCGGGAAACTACGCCGTTGCGCAGAAAAAGCTGACGGTGGCGAATCTGCATGCCTCCGCTTTCGGTGGCACGGTCGATGGCCGGCTGGAAATGAATTTGGACGGCTTCGCGTTTAAGACGCAGACGCATATGCACGGCGCCAGCCTTGCGAAGGTTTTCGCCGCCCTCGAAAACAAGAGTTTCCCCGTTGTTCCGCTGGATTGGGATTCTTCGATGGACATCGATTCGGTGAACACATGGGACGCGGGCTTTAAGCATTTCCGTACGCAGGGCACAACGAACTGGAATCCTGCGAATGCCGCGCCGGGCACAATTCCCGTCGCGGCGCAGATCACTTACGACTACTCCGCCGATCGAAAAGACGTTCGCATCGGCCAAAGCGAAATTACCGACCCGCACTTGAAGCTCGATTTCGACGGCACGCTCGGCGCAAGAGACTCCGCGTTGAACGTGCAATTCCATGCGGACGACCTGACGCAATGGGATCCCTTTATCAATGCCATTCGAGGGCCGGACGCCGAACACCAGACGATTGCAGGCACAACAACTTGGAACGGGCGGGTACTCGGCCCGATTGCCGGGCCGACGTTTGTGGGGCACGTACAAGCGTTAAAGCCGCGTTACGGAAAGTACGCCTGGGACGAACTCGAAGCGGACATGGAATACTCACCGGACGGATTGCGTCTCACGAATATGCATGCAAGGTACGGCGGCGCGGTGATCGAGAACCTCAGCCTCGCGTTGCAACTCGACGGCAGTTGGGGCTTTCTACCCGAAAATACGTGGAGCCTGAGTGCGCAAGTCGCGAACGCGCCCAGCAAAGATGTGCAGGAGATGCTCGGCACCAGCTACGCCGTTACAGGAGTCTTCAGTGGAAATCTAGCCGGCGGAGGGACGCACGAAGATCCGAGCCTCGATTCGGATTTTACGTTCTCTCAGATTTCCGCCAGAGGATTTGCGTTCGACCGACTTGCCGGGCACGTTCACTGGAACAACGGCTATCTGCAATTGACCAATGCCGATCTTACGGCGGGACCGGGGCGAATCACGGGCAGCATCTCGTATAACGAAGCGGATCAGCAGGCGCAATTCGATGTGGCTGGCTCCGGCATCGGGCTTGACCGTATTGCGGCACTGCAGAGTAAATCCCTGCCGATCGGCGGCCAGTTCAGTTTCAATCTAAAAGGCAGTGGACCTCTGAAAGCGCCGACAGCGCAGGGAGATTTGCAGTTGGCCGGGTTGCAATTCGGAAGCGAAACGGAAGGAGCTCTCACCGGGCATCTTTCTTCGGACGGACGCAACGCAACGCTCACGGTGAACTCCAAGCTGACGCGCGGCAAACTCAACGGGCAATTAACTGGGGCGCTTGGCGATGACGTTCCCATTTCCGGCAAATTCGATCTGGCGCAATTCGACCTGGACCCATTTATTGTCGCTGGTCTGCATCTGGATAAGCTGACGGGACACAGCAGCGTCGATGGGACGGTCGCATTGAAAGGTTCGCTGCTCCAGCCGGACACGATCGAAGCGGATGCCGATCTTTCGAGCGTCTCCTTTGCCTATGAGCGCGTGCAACTGGCGAATAACGGTAATGTACGGCTTAGCTACACGCGCAATCTGGTTCGCGTGGAACAGGCCCGCCTGCATGGCACCGACACGGATATTCAAATTGGAGGAACCGCGCGATTCGATCAGGATCGTCCGCTCGCTCTGTCGGTGGCGGGCAATGTCGATCTTCGGCTGCTCGGCGGGCTGCTGCCTGAACTCGAAACGCAGGGCCAAGGAACCCTGAATGTATCCATCGCAGGAACGATGTCCAGTCCGCGTATCACGGGGCGCGCGAACGTGAAGAACGCAGCTGCCAACTACGCCGACTTTCCCGTGGGACTGAGCAACGTGAATGGCAACTTCGTTTTCGATCAGAGCCGCCTCACGTTCGATGGATTGACGGCGAATGCAGGCGGCGGCCAATTGAAACTGGCAGGCAGCGTGACGTACGGGGAGGGTCCGATGCGTTTTGACGTGAACACGACCACATCGACCGTCCGCATTCGTTATCCCACCGGAATGAGCTGGCTAGCGGACGGCAATCTGCGCCTGTCAGGCACTTCGAGTGCATCGCTGCTTACGGGCAGCGTCAACGTACAACGAGTGCTTTTTGCCGAGGGCGTGGACGTGGCGTCATTCTTTGCGGCGGCGTCGGAGACATCGGTTGCGCCGGCTTCGAATTCGCCATTTTTGCGAAATCTTTCGTTTGACGTGGCAACGCAAACGGCGCCCGGCTCACGTATCGAATGGAACGGCGCGCAAATCGATATGGATGGCGACGTGCGGTTGCGCGGCACGTGGGATCGTCCGGTGATTTTGGGCGATGTCCATCTGTTGGGCGGCGAAATGGTGTTCCGCGGCAATAATTACCAACTGACGCGCGGCGACATCAATTTTGCGAATCCGTTCCGGCTTGATCCCGTGCTCAACATCGAGGCCAGCACGACGATCAGCCAGTATCAGGTGACAATTGATTTCACTGGGCCCGCGAGCCGGTTGCAGATGAACTATCGCTCCGACCCGCCCCTGCCGGATTCCGAAATTGTGGCGCTGCTGGCGCTCGGCAATACGGGCGAAAGCGCAGGGCTGATGTCCGGGACGTCGTCAGGAAACTACGGCGCGACCGCGCTGCTCTCGGAGGCGATCTCCAGCGGACTGGGCGGGCGCATTGAACATCTTTTCGGGATCAGCCACTTCAGCGTCGATCCGTTCGTCTCGGAAACCTCGACCGAATCGAATGCGGCGGCGCGCGTGACGATCGAGCAGCAGGTGACGCACGATCTGACAATCACCTATTCGACGAACGCAGCCACGTCAAACCAATACCAGATGATCCAGGTGGAATATGCCGTGAAGCGCGATCTTTCGATTGTCTTTCTGCGGGATATTAACGGCACCTACGGCATGGATATTAAGTGGGTGAAGCACCTGAAGTAGCTCACGCCTTCGTCGAAGAAAGGGCGCCGCAGCCCTTTGAGCCGCAGCGCCCGATCCGCTGATTAGTTCTGTTTAGTTGTGATCGTGCCCGCGCCCTCTGCCATTGCCATTGCCGCGATCGTTACCACGATCGTTACCACGGTCGGCGTGGGGATTGCCATGACCGCCGTCGTTGTGATCTTCGTGTGCGTTCATGGGATGTTCCGGGCGGTCGTTGTGCTGAGGGGGCTGGAACGCGCGTCCGGCTGGATGCGATTCGTGCCCGCCGTGAAATTCGCTCGGGCGTTCCGTGGCGATCACAGTGGGATGACCGTGATTCTCGGACGCACGAAATGAGCGATCCATTCCGGCGTCGTGCTCGTGTTGCATCTGAACGGCTCTCGGCGCTTCGTGGTGCTCGTTCATGTAGATGCGCTCGTCGCGATTGGGAACGGCGCGGACACCGTGGTCGCCGCCGTTGAAGCTCACACGCTCGACATTGCGCTCGTGGACCACGACGGTGCGATCGACATAGGTGTTATGGACAACGCGCACATCGACATGGCTTACGGCCGTGTTGTAACGGAAGACGCCACGATCCCAGCGACCGCCGACGTAGCCGACGCCGTCATATCCGAAGCCGTAGTGAATGCCGCCGTAAAAACCGACGTGCGGTCCCCAGTAGCCTGCGTGCCAGAGGTATGCGCCCCTTTCAAAGCCCCAGTAGCCGGGCGTCCATAGCATGCCGACCGGCGCCATAACCCACGTTCCGGGCACCCAATAGTAGCCATCGGGGCCGTATGCCCAGTAGCCAGGGGTCCACATATAGCCAGGTCCCGGGCAAAGCGGCTGGACGTCAACGATAGGAAGGGCCGGCGGTCCGACATGGACCGAGAGGCCGACTGAAATCTGCGCGGCCTGTGACGAAGCCGGCAGTCCAAAAACCATCAGTGGGGCAAATAAAAAGGCGAATAAATAGGCTTTGCGCATCAAGGTGTCCTTTCGCATTTAGGAGGCTGGGAGCCTAGGGAAACAGTACTCCAAAATGTGAAACCCCGGATGATGAAGGAAGTTGTGCTGGCGCGAAAGCGTTATGATGTATGTTGCTGATATGAAGCGGCTTATTCGGCCATGAGGACCAGCGAGTCTTCGGCGAGACGGATATGCCAGGGACGTGGGCGGTCGCGGAACTTGCGCCATTTCTCCTTGTAGACCTCGGCCTGAAGATGATGCGGAGCCGAGTCGCCCGGCGGCTGATGCAGATGGAGATAAAGAGTCACACGAAACGGGGTCTCGGAGACGCGTACCGGCCAACACGGGAACGTGTTGGCAGCTGCTGGATTTGCGGCTGACTGGTCGTCGAAATCCACGCCAGCGAATTCGATGTGGTGCGCTCGTATTCCGACAAAGGTCGGGGTGCGCGGCCCCGATTGGTTTGGCGAGACACGCAGGCGGCATCCCCAGTCCACGGCTTCGATTTCGTTGTCGGCGACGCGCTGCGCTCGAGAGAAATTCTTGCAGCCGGTTAGCTGCGCCGCCATACGTGTGGGCGGATGACGGAAGATCTCTTCCTTCGGTCCGAACGCGACCACACGGCCGCGCGCGAGCAGCATCATTTTCTCGCCCAGGCGATAGGCCTCCTCGATGTTATGGGTCACGAGGAGCACGGGCCGCCGAAACTCAGCAAATGTCTCCTGCAATTGCGTTTCGAGTTGGCTGCGCAGATGCGTATCGAGGGCCGTGAGCGGTTCGTCGAGCAAAAGAGCGCCGGGTTCGGTTGCGAGAGCACGTGCTAGCGCCGTACGCTGCTGCTCGCCGCCGGAGAGCTCCCGCGGGTGACGACGCTCGAGGCCTTGAATGTGCGTCCGCTCCATCCAGGTTGTAATGCGCTTGACTCGTTCCTCGGAAGTTAGATCGGCAAGGCCGAAGCCGATGTTTTGTGCCACTGTGCGATGGGGGAAAAGCGAATCGCTTTGAAACAGCATCCCGATGTGCCGCGCGCGCGCCGGAACCTGCACGTGCTGCTCGGAATCGAAAAGCGTGCGTTCGTCGAGAGTAATTCGGCCGCGGTCGGGCCGCTCGATGCCCGCGATGCAGCGGAGCAGCATCGACTTGCCCGCACCCGACGGCCCAAGAATCGCTACGGGTTCGCTGCCGGCGGTCAGTGACACGTCCAGTTCGAACTCGGGCAGCCGCTTCGCAATCTGGAGAGTGAGCGCCATTACCGCCGCGCCAGCCGCACGCGCGTGGTCTTCTGTGCGTGACTCCAATAGTAAAGCGCCGCGAGCAACGCCAGGGAAATGGCCGCATCGATGGCGCACCAGAAGAGGGCGTTAGAAATGTCGTTGTCTTCCACGGCAAAATAGATTGCGATCGGGATGGTTGTGGTTCGCCCAGGGATGTTTCCCGCGACCATGAGCGTTGCGCCGAATTCTCCGAGCGCGCGCGCAAAGGCGAGAATCGTGCCCGCAAGAATTCCCGGCCATGCGAGCGGCAAAGCCACCTCGCGAAACACGCGCCATTCGCTGGCGCCGAGCGTCCGTGCCGCTTGCAGAAGCCGCGGCTCAACTTGCTCCAGCGCCGCACGCGCCGTGAGATACATCAGGGGAAATGCCACGACCGCCGCCGCAATCACCGTGGCTGGCCAGGAAAAAACAATCGTCGTCCCCATGCGCAAGAGAATTTTACCGAGCGGCCCGTTGCGCCCGAAAAGCAGAAGCAGAAAAAACCCGACGACGGTGGGAGGCAAAACCAGAGGTAGGAGAAAAATCCCGTCGATCACGGCCATTAGCGGCCCTGTCCGCTTTTCGCGCCACGCCGCGGCCGCAAGTCCGATCACAAGCGTGATCAGTGTTGCCGTGAAGCTCGTGGCGAGCGATATCCGAAGGGGAGACCAGTCCATAAGCTCGCTACTTTAGCGAAGCACGCGACAAAAGCAAACCACGCGGTAGTGTTAGTTGCGCGCCGCGGGAGCTACGAGCGCCACTGATTTTGCAAGTTACGGGTGGGGCGTCTGCGCGCCGGGATTGGGAGCTGGCGCGGCACCACGCCCCGGCGCCGGTACAGCAGGCACCTGCTGTTCGAGGATTTGATTTAGTTCAGGATATTGGGCCGTCATCTGGTGGAGAGTGTCCATTGCCGCGGGCTGCACCATGTTTGCGCCCGCATTTTGCGATTCCTCCACAATCAGCGGCAGCGCCTTGATAATCCGCTGCCCTGCCGGCGTCTGATAAAAATTGAGCAGCGCCTGAATGTCCTCGAGCGAGAGATGATTCGCGTAAATCGGAATCTGCGCGTCGTTGATTTGCGAGGCCGTCACGCGCGTTGCAAAATTCTTGCCAAACGCGTCCATGAATTGCTGCAGGCGGTCGGGCTGGGGAATCACGTTCGTCACAGCCTGCCGGACTCGCTGCGTGATTAGATCGACGTACTCCTCGCCCAATTTGCCCGCGCCAGTCACCTGCATCAATTGCTTAATTGCAGTTGCTTTCGCCGGATCAACGGGTGCCGAAGGCGCGGCCGCGGAGGGCGGTGCCCCGGCAGCAGGAGTTTGCGCAGCGGGATTCCGGCCTGCGGCGGGCGCTTGGGCCATCAACGGAGTAGCAGCGAATATCGCAACAAGCGCCAAAGCGGACTTCAGCTTCATGATGTTCTCCATTTCCTATCAGGCCGGAACGATTCTGTCCAAAAAATGCAGAGCGATTCATCGTAATTGAACCAATTGCTCGATGCAATCAAGGCCGCTGCCGGGAACGGCAAAATTTGGCGTGTCAGGATTCCGGCGTCATTATATGCTTCGTGTGCAGCTGAATAAGGCTATATGGCGCGTCTGTGAGCAACCATTAAGCCGCTGGATGCGTTCCTACATTGGGAAAGAAAAGTAAAGTAGAGTGGCCTGAGCGGATCACAATGTCTGAGAAGACGCTGCTGCGCATTCCTGAAAATTTAAGCCGTTTCGGCGGACACCTTGCCGCGTCGCTTGTGCTTGCGACGGCGCTCTTCGCTGCGCCTCTTCTTGCGCAGGGGCCCGGACCGATGCCGGCAGCCACTCCGCAATATGACGGCCCGGCCGGCATGCCGCAGCAGCAAGGGCCGGTAAGAACTGCGCCTGCTCCTCAGCAGGGCCCCGCGCGAATGGGAAACACCGGTCCCGCGAGGCAGGAGCCGATCGAGAACACACCGCCTGCCATTCCGGCCGATCAGATTATCAAGACGTTCGCGCAACACGAGGCCGAATTCAAGATCGAGCGCGATAATTTCACCTACACGCAGGATTTTTCGATTCAGACGATCGACGACGACGGAAACGTCGATGGCGAATACCGCATGACGAGCGATATCACGTTCACGCCGCAGGGAAAGCGGTACGAAGTCGTCACGTATGCGCCGCCGCCCACGCTGGAGCGAATCATGCTCACGCAGCAGGACCTCGACGACGTGCGCAACATTCAGCCGTTCGTGCTGACCACGGACGACCTGCCGAAATACAACGTCACCTACGTGGGCCGCCAACATATCGATCAGCTCGGCACGTATGTGTTTGACGTCGCACCGAAGAAGATCGAAAAGGGCCAGCGCTATTTCCAGGGGCGCATCTGGGTGGAAGACAAAGGCTTCGAAATCGTGAAGACGGACGGCAAGGCCGTTCCCAATATCGGGAAAGGCGCCAGTGAAAACGTCTTTCCGCGTTTTGAGACCTATCGCGAAAATATCGAAGGCCACTACTGGTTCCCCACGTATACGCATTCGGACGATTTTTTGAAATTTTCGACCGGCGAAGTACACATCCGCATGACAATCCGCTACACGGATTACAAGCGCTTCCGCGTTACTTCGCGCATTGTCCAAGGCGCCACGACGGCTGCTCCGCC
>DATEGW010000221.1:0-10408 GCA_035279845.1 Candidatus Acidiferrales bacterium
TGTTGACCGCAACCATTTGGCCGTTGTTCCCGGTGTCCATCGTGGAAATGCCGTCCATCATAACGTTCGAGTCGCCCCCGCCCGACGAGGAGCGATCAGCAATGCGGCTGAGGCCGCTGATCCCTGGGGTAATCGCGGTCAGTGACGTAAAATTCCGGTTCGAGAGCGGCAGGTTCTGCACCTCGGTGGACGTGATGGTTGACGACCGTTCCGCGCTCTCGGTCTGCAGGACTGGCGCTTCGGAGGAGACCGTGATGGATTGACTGATCGCGCCGATTTTGATCGTGAGCGGGCCGAGGGCTACGCGGTCTCCTGGGCTCACCGCGATCCCGGTACGCTGGAAGGTCTGGAAGCCATGGCTTGCAATTTCCAAAGTGTAGGTGTCAGGCGGCACGTTGGGAACAACGAACTCGCCACTGCTACTGGCAGTCACCGCCGAAAGCCGTGTACCCCGGCTTTCGCTGATGAGGTTGATGGTAGCGCCTGGCACCACCGCCGCCGTCGAGTCAACTACACTCCCGGAAACCGTGCCCGTGGCTAACTGCGCTTCGGCTCGCGGAGCCGCAATCCCGAGGAGCCAGAATAGAAGAGCTGCATACGTCAATACCATTATGCTGACAAGCTTCGCGATTCTCATTTCCACCCCTTCGGACTAATGTTCCGGGCGTTCCACGAACAAATGATCTATCTGGGGACGCCAGAGGTGTTCCTTCGCCCGGATCGTTAACGTTAACGTCCGTTAACGTTAACGGGGCTTATAGAACAGTGATCGGATTTCTGTCAAGAAATATCTTTCGGCTTCCCAATGTCTATTTGCTCGGTCGTCCGCTTGCAATTCCATTTTTGCGTGTTAGCATTCGCCATTCGTTATCGTACACGGTAAGCCAAGTGCATTTGGAGACGCGGAACGCCGCTTTGGTTCCACTCCAAGGGCCGCCGCTGAAACATATCGTTTTGCCGCCGAGTTCGGTGATAATTGCAGCGAATCGATTCCACCTAAGGCACGAGGAAACCAAGATGAGAGATGTCGTGAAGAATACAAATGGAAACTACAATCCCAAGCCTGAGCACAAGTTTTCCTTCGGTTTGTGGACCGTAGGCAACCGCGGACGCGATCCTTTCGGCGACTTCGTTCGTCCTGAGACGCCTCCTGAACATCTCGTTGCCATGCTCGCTGAAGTGGGCGCGTGGGGCGTAAACCTGCACGACAACGATCTTGTTCCCATTGATGCCACTGCGTCCGAACGGGACAAAATCGTTCGCGACTTCAAGAAGGCCTGCAAACAGCACGGAATCGTGGTTCCGATGGCCACCGTGTCTCTGTTCTTTCATCCTGTCTTTCGAGACGGCGCTTTCACCGCGAATGATCCTGAGGTTCGCGCCTATGCCATTCAGAAGACAATGCGCGCCATGGACATCGGCGCCGAGCTCGGCGCTACGATTTTCGTTTTGTGGGGCGGGCGCGAGGGCGTGGAAACCGATTCGTGCCGCAGGGCGGATGACGCGGTGAAGCGTCTTCGCGAGGCGGTCAACTATCTCTGCGAATACAATATCGACCGCGGCTACAAATACAAATTCGCTCTCGAAGCGAAACCCAACGAGCCGCGCGGCGATATTTACATGGCCACCACCGGACACTACCTCGGCTTCATTCCCACGCTGGACCATCCCGAAATGGTTGGCGTAAATCCCGAAGTCGCCCACGAGCAAATGGCTGGGCTCAACTTCATGCACGGCGTCGCGCAGGCATGGGAGGTGGGCAAACTATTTCATATCGACCTTAACGATCAGGCGCCGGGCCGTTACGATCAGGACTTCCGGTTCGGTTCGACGAACCCGAAGTCCGCCTTTTTCTTGGTCAAATTTCTGGAGGACGTCGGTTACCAGGGTTCGCGCCACTTCGATGCGCACGCTTACCGCACAGAAAATTGTGACGGCGTCAAAGATTTCGCGCGCGGCTGCATGCGCACCTATTTGATCCTGAAAGAAAAGGCTAAGCAATGGAACGCGGATCGAGAGATTCAGTCGATTCTGGCTGAACTTTCTGCGGATAAGAAGGGCACGCCGGCAGTGGGTAAGTATTCGAAAAATGGTTCGTCAAAACTTCTGGCGCACAGCTTTGACAAAGGCACGATTCTGACCAAGCGCCTGCCTTACGAGCGCCTGGATCAACTTACGATAGATATTCTTCTCGGTGTACGTTAATTTGCGGGAGAGGCCAGCTTGCCCAAACATTCAGGAAGCGGCTGCGGTGATCAGCGGAGCGCCTTTGTGATGCCGCTTCACTTCACGGAATAGATGCAGGTTCGATCGGAGCACAATCGAGGGATTCAGATACGAGGAAGTCAGCGGAGTGTTGTGCGAGAGGTGTTCCACCAGCAGGTTTATTGCGTTCCTCCCCTGCTGGTACGGTCGTTGATAGATTGAAGCGCAAATCGTCTGCTTCTCGAAGTATGGCACCATCTCTTCAAACAGGTCTGTCGCGATCAATTTTACGGTTAGCGGTCGATTTCTTGCTTCCAGTGCCTTGCAGACCGGCAAGCAATTCACGGTATTCACGTAAATTCCAGCCAGTTCGGGAATGCGCGCCAGGAGCGCCGAAGTCTTGCGGAGGCTCTCAGCGGGATCCTCGTGCGCTTCGATCACTTCCACCACGCGCCCTCCGTTGCAGTATTGGGGAAACGCATCGGAGAAACCCTCCGTTTTCTTCGAGTGATTTTCAGTCCGCAGCATGCCCGTGATGACGGCGACTTCCGATTTCGGAGGAACGAATCTCCCCATGAGTTCGCCTGCAAGCAAACCGTTCAGCCGCGGCTCCACGCAGACGATACTCGAGCGTTTGCTGGCTGGCGCATCCGTTGAAACGCAGACGACTCGCACGCCGTTGTCTTCAGCCTCGTCGATCACCGGGGTGATATCTGTTGGTCGTCCAGGTGTGAGGACCACTCCCTGCACACCCGAAGCTAAGATCTTCTTCAGCTCAGGCGTTTCGCCCCTTCCCAGCTCGGGCACAGGGCGAAAAATGAAGTCAACGCCGTAGTCTCGATAGCGTTTCACCTCATCGTAGATGCCTTCCCACATCTGATCGTAGAAGAAGTGAATCTCGCGCGGCACGCAGACGCCCACGCGAATCTGCTTTCGGCTCTTGGAAAGAGCTCGCGCGGCAAGATTCGGCTCATAACCGAGCTCGCGAGCGATGCGCAATATGCGTTCGCGCGTCTTTTCGTTGATCCCTGGGCGGCCGTGCAGAGCCCGATCCACCGTTCCGATCGAGACTTTGGCCTGTTCAGCCAGCCGGTATACTCCGACTTTTCTTTTCATGATTTAGAGACAGCTATTCTGCCCGAATCCGCGTGTGCATGCAAAATCCTACAGACGAAGTGTCTTAACCACCATGCACACTCGCTATGGTCTGAAACTGTCTCTCAAAAGCCGTTGCTACTGCGCGAGCGTCTTGTGGATCTCGTCTGCATGACTGTAATGCGGATCAATTTGTAGCGTATCTTGAAATTCTTTGCGTGCGAGTTCGGTCTTATTCGCTTTCGCATAGGCCATTGCGAGGTGGTAGTGATACGTTGCGTCTTTGGGGTTCGCTTTTTCTGCCTGCTGCAGCATGTCGATAGCAGAATTATAGATGCCCTGCTTGTAGTACGCCCAACCTAGTGTATCTGCGGACGCTGGCAGTTCGGGCAGACCGCGCCGGGCGGTCTGGGCCAGCGAAAGAGCTACGCTCGCGTCGCCGCCGTGCTCCAGCATCAGATAAGCAAGGTTGTTCGCCGCTACAGGATAATTAGGTTTCACCTGCAATGCTTGTTGATACGTGCTTTCCGCTTCCTGCCAGTTGCCTTGCGTTTCGAGCAAGCTGCCAAGCGCTACATAGAGCCGCACGTCTTTCGGATTCGACTGAATCGCCCGTTTGTACCCCGCCACAGCCTGATCGACTGAACCCTGCGACGCCTGAACGCTCGCCAGGAACATAAACGCTGGTACATTGTTCGGATCGAGTTCCGTCGCTTTTTCAAAGGCCGCTTCGGCTTTATCTGGGGCCTGATTGCGTAATTCCACTTGTCCCAGCACGAGGTAGAATTTGCTGTTTGACGGCACGCGTGAAATCTGGGTTTGCACGAGCGCGAGCGCCTTGCCGGGTTGCTTTTGCTGCACATCCAGATTCACAAGTCCCGTAAGCGCTTCGGCCGAGGATGGATCCATGCTAAGTGCTTGCGTGTAAAATTTCTCCGCCTCATCCGCCCGCTTTTGCGCCGCGCGTAAGTCGCCCATCGCCGTGAACGCCCGCGAGTCTTTCGGCGCCTGTTGCATTGCTTCCTTCAGGTCAGCTTCAGCGCCGGCCTGATCGCCCTGATGCAACAGCGCAGCAGCATGGAAAAGATATCCCTCCGGAGCGTGCGGTTCGGCCTTGATGAGTTGCGAGCCGCTCGCCGCGAGCGCCGTGTAGTCCTGCTGTTGCTGGGCCAATCCGGCGAGCGCCCTCTGTACGTCCGGCATACCGGGCCGCAGTTTATTGGCGGTCTTCCACTCGGTTTGCGCTTGCACGATATTGGAGTTCGCCGCATACGCCACACCCAGTTCGTAATGAGCCACCGGGCTATTGGGATCGTCGGTCGTCACCACTTCCAGGACGTGTGCCGCGTCCTGCGGTTTCCCCTGCTTGATCAGAATTTGCCCTTGTAAAATCCGAGCGTCCACATCCCGGGGCGAGGCTTTCAAGACTGCATTGTCCACGTTCTCCGCATCATTGATCTTATTTTGCGAAAGCAGAATCGTCGCATACGCCTTAGCAATGCCCGCATCTTTTGGATGTTCGGAGTAGAGTGAAGCAAATTCCGTCGAAGCCTTGTCGACTTCTCCTTGCGACAAGTAGAAATCGCCAAGTATGCGATTCCCGTTCGGCTGATCCTTTAGATCGTCCTTTGCTTGTCGCATCACCGCCTCAGCGGCGTCCTTCTGTCCTTCCGTCACATAAAGCATGGCCAACGCCGATCGTGGTGCCGCGCTTTTCGGATCGAGTGACGCTGCTGCCTTAAATTGTTTTTCAGCGTCTGGCCAGCGCTTTTGCCGGGCATAGAATTGCCCCAACGCCATCGCCGCCGCAGCCGATTTCGGGTCCACGGACGCAGCCTTTACATAACTTTCCTCAGCGTGGGAGAGATCGCCGGCCCTCTCTTGGATCAATCCTAAATTCAGGTAAGAAGCCATTCGGTTCGGATCGAGACTGATTGCCTGTTGCCCTTCCTTCAACGCCGCAGGCATCGATCCGAGAGACGCGTCTGCCTGTGAAAGGATCACCTCAGCCTGCACGTTTTGCGGATTTGTGTTCAATGCCGTCTGCGCGTGGTTCCGCGCATCCGTCGCTTTTCCGCCGGCCAACAATAGGCTGGCGATATCCACCTGGGCGTCTGCATTCCTGGGATCGAGTGTCGTTGTTGCTGCAAGCTCCTGATATGCGCGAGGGATCTGTCCCATCTTCAACAGGCATTTCGCAAATTGATAATGAGCATCCGCATAGTGTGAATCGATTTGGAGCGCATTTTCAAACTCAATTGCTGCCTCGGGGTATTTTCCGGCGGCCATGTAGGAGGTTCCTTTATCGAAATACTTTTTCTTCGCCACTTCCGGGTTTTGCGAGCAGCCGTAGACCATCGCGGTGAAGAGAATCGCGACCACAGTCCACGTCCGGATTTTCGCGAGCCGTGCCATCGTTAAGCGAATCATAGTTAAGCCAGTCATACGTATCAGGACTCCGTCTAAAACCAATGTTTATCTTACACGCTCCCATGTCAAACTTCGGAGTCCCTCCGGGAACCCGTGTCCACACCTTAAAGAGCTTTGATGCCGCTGCCCCGGGAAGGGCAGTTCGCCTATCTGCTGCAGATGGCGTGTTTTTGTGTGTCAGCAGGCTGCGGAACAATTGCGAGAAAATGTCGAGCGAAGTTCCAAGAGTCTGCACGGATGCGGTTAGGCGACCACAGCGATTGTCTCGCCGGTATTCACCGATTGCCCTTCTTTTACCAGAAGCCGCTCAATCTTCCCGGCTTTGGGCGAACGAACTTCGTTTTGCATTTTCATCGCTTCTATGACGGCAATTCCTTGCCCGGCGCGCACGATTTCGCCGGCCGTAACCAGCACCCGCACCACGCGACCTGGCATCGGCGCAAACACGTTTTGACGAACGTCTGACGAGACTGCCGTGGTGTGATTTCTCTGCCATTTGCGGGGGTCGCGCACACGTGCCGCGAATTCTCTGCCGCCGATAGTGATCCGAAGTTCGTCACCGAAGGGTTCAAAGCTTGTCTCAAACGGGTGCCCTTCAATGAGAACAGAATAGACGCCCGGTGCGATTTCGATGCAGTCAGCTTCCACCGCGATTCCATCGATTGTTCCTTGCACCTTGTGTTCGGATCGAGAAAATTCCAGCGTGTGAGTGGTGCCGTTGAGCTGGATAGCGAGCTTCATCTTGTGCCACGCGGCACGCGGTTTACTTGGTCCGTTCGTCCATCTAATTTCCATTTAGAGGCAATCTGTCGCGAATTGGCCGCCATTTCAGTTCCCGTATTTTGTTTGGTTTCGTACCGGAGCGCCGCAACAATGAGTGCTGCTTTTTCCTCATGAGATAACGGTGAGGTGGTTGTAAGCCGAACGGTAGGCTCATCGTGCCGGCCGAGAAAATCGTCCAGCCATCGCGTGTAGATCTCGCCGCACGTAAAATCGTCTGTCTTCAGAATCTTTGCAAACAGGCCCAGATTCGTCTTAATGCCGCTCGCGCTCGTTTCCGCAATAGCGCCGCGCAGGCGCGCAATGGCTTCGCTGCGATCCTCGCCCCAGGCGATCACTTTCCCAAGCATCGGATCGTATTCGTTGGGCACGGTCCAGCCGGAATAAACGCCATCGTCGACGCGAATACCGGGGCCGCCGGCCGCATGGTAGTGCGTTATCGTTCCTGGCGAAGGCAGGAAGTTGTTATCGGGATCTTCTGCATAGACCCGGCATTCAATCGCATGGCCATTGAGCGCCACGTCCTTTTGTCCGAATGGTAGTTTCTCGCCGGCGGCAATCCGGATTTGCAGCTTTACAAGATCGAGCGACGTCACCAACTCTGTTACCGGGTGCTCCACCTGGAGCCGCGTGTTCATTTCCAGAAAATAGAACTTCCGATCTGCATCGACCAGAAACTCCATCGTCCCGGCGTTCGTATATCCGCCGGAGCGAGCCATTTTCACCGCGGCGTTGCCCATTGCGCTTCGCAGCTCTGGAGTCATGATCGGCGATGGCGCCTCTTCGATCACCTTTTGATGGCGGCGCTGCACGGAACACTCGCGCTCACCCAGGTAAACCATATTGCCGTGCTCGTCGCCGAGTACTTGTATTTCAATGTGCCGCGGGCGCGCGAGATATTTTTCAAGGTAAAGGCGTCCGTCGCCGAAAGCGTTCAATGCCTCGGATGATGCGTCGCGGAATGCGGTGTGCAGATCTGCCTTCCGTTCTACCGCTCTCATCCCTTTGCCCCCGCCGCCCGCGACCGCCTTCAAAACGATTGGAAATCCTGCAGTGTTGGCGGCGGTCAGCGCCTCGTCCGCGCTGGCAAGCGGTTCGAGCGTGCCGGGCACAATGGGGACGCCCGCCTCGCGCGCAAGCTGCCGCGCCGCGGTCTTGGAACCGAGCCGCTCCATCGCCTGTGCTGATGGCCCGATAAACTTGATATCCGCTGCTTTGCAGGCGCGCGCAAACGCTGCATTTTCGGCGAGAAATCCGTAGCCGGGATGAATAGCGTCGCATCCGGCGGACTTTGCGACTTCAATTATTTTCTCGATGGCAAGATAGCTCTCTCGCGAAGGTGCCGGTCCGATTCCGTACGCCTCGGTCACGAGCCGAACGTGCAGCGCCGCGCGGTCAACGTCGCTGTAGACCGCGACTGCCGAAATGCCCATTTCCCGCAGCGCGCGCAGAATGCGCACAGCGATTTCCCCCCGATTGGCAATCAAAACTTTCTTGAACATTTGTGCTCTGCCGAAAGCCGGGATTCTAACACGCGTTGCTGTGCCATCGCCTCATCGATGGCTCGGTTTTCACTCGGTTTGGGCGTCTGCATATGCCTAAGCATTGGCAAAAGCGGGTCAAGCCGCTATGATGGCGCGTTCCCAAAGAGGAGAAATAAACGTGCCAGCTGAAACCAGTGCGCAATCGGAGCAATGGAAAAAGGAAGTAGGAGAAGCCGCCGCCAAACTCGTCGAAAACGGGATGGTTGTTGGCCTTGGCTCTGGCACGACGGCCATGCAATTCGTTGCTGCCTTGGGACGCAGAATCCAGCGGGAGAATCTTCGTTTCGTGGGAATTCCAACGTCAGAGCAAACCGAGCAATTTGCCCGTAAACTGAACATCCCACTGTCAACGCTCGGCGATCACACCGAGCTTGATCTCGACGTTGACGGAGCGGACGAAATCGAAATCGGCACTCTTTACCTGATCAAAGGCCACGGTGGCGCATTGCTACGCGAAAAAGTAGTCGCCGCCGCTAGCAAACGCATGGCGGTGATCGGCGATGAATCAAAATTGGTAGAACGGTTGGGCTCGCGCTTTTCCGTTCCTGTGGAAGTGGTCCAGTTCGGATGGCAAGTGACCAATAAACGCCTTGCAGCGCTAGGTTCAAAGACCACATTGCGTCCCGACAAAATGACAGGCAAACCCTTTGTGACGGACGGCGGAAACTACATCATCGACTGTGACTTCGGTCCGATGGCGAATCCGAAGGAAGTGGCGCATCACCTCGATCATGTCACTGGCGCTGTGGAACACGGTCTGTTTCTAGGATTTGTTTCAGAAGCGGTCGTAGCGGGACGCGAGGGAGTCCGCATCATCAAGAGAAAGCAATAGAGAGCAACAAAAAAGGGGGCACGACGACGCGCGCCCCGTAAATCTACCGTCTTGCTAAATTAGTTTCTGGCCGCCGCAGCGCATGCCTGCGGATAAATCGCGTCCAGAGCACCCCAAAGCGCCTTCAGGCTTCGCTCTGCGGCACAAAGAACGCCAAACGATTCCTCATCATTTTGCTCGGCAAGCCAACCACGCCAAGCCGAACGGTGGCGCACGTCGGCTTCCTGATGAACCTCGAAGTACGCCAATGCCTGCTTGTCTGTGACATCGTAAAACTGTTGCAGCCCCGCCTTTTTTTGCTTTGCTGTCTCCGGCACCTGCGCTTCATAAACGTAAAATGCGGCGACAGCCTGTGCAAACGTCCCTTGCGAGGCGATTTCGTCATACGCGTCTAGCAGCACGGCGACTCCGGGTAATGGATGCGATTCGTTTAATGCAGTCTGGTCCACGCCGACGGCCTCGGCAAACTGCCGCCAAAGCGCCGGATGCGGCGCGGCTGGATCCAGTTCCTCATCGAGGTTTTCCTGAACCAGTGAACCGAGGTGCCCTGCGGCTCTTCCTGCGAGCTGACGAAGATTTTCCGGAAACGAAAGCACATGCTGATAATACTGAGTGGCGTATAACTGCAGGGTTTCCTTGGGCAGAGTTCCTTCGGACCACGCTTTATAAAACGGGTGTTTCAAAAGATGATGCTGTTCAATCAAATGGTCCAGCATCTCAACCAGGTTTTTACGCACTGGTTTTGCTTTGGAAATTCTGAGAGGCATTGCGGATTTCTGATTTCCCCTGTAAATCTCTCTCGGCCATCCAAAGCGTACTCGAATGCGCTACGAAAATCTAGCGGAGGGTGCAATCGGGTCGTAAATGTATATAAAGATTTTATAAAGGAATATTGCCGTGTTTTTTGCGCGGATTCGTATCGCGTTTGTTTTCTAGCGCTCGCAGAGCGCTGACGATTTTTGCCCGGGTTTGCGAAGGCTCAATCACTGCGTCGATGTACCCTCGATCGGCGGCCACGTACGGGTTGGCAAAGCGCTCCCGGAAGTCGTCTACCTTGTCCTGGCGCAATGATTCCCGTTCAGCCGCCGGTACCCGATCCAGTTCACGACGGTAGACAATATTCACTGCCGCTTCCGGGCCCATTACCGCAATTTCCGCGCTCGGCCACGCGTAGTTGATGTCCGTGCGAATGTGCTTGGAAGACATCACGCAATATGCGCCACCGTAGGCCTTGCGCGTGATCACCGTGATTTTGGGCACTGTCGCTTCGGCAAACGCATAAAGCAGCTTTGCACCCTGCCGAATGATTCCACCGAATTCCTGCTGTGTTCCCGGCAGAAAACCGGGAACGTCTTCAAATGTCACCAGCGGTATATTGAAAGCATCGCAAAACCGTACGAAGCGCGCGCCTTTCACGGAAGCGTTAATGTCCAGTACGCCGGCCAGCACAGCCGGCTGATTCGCCACAATTCCCGTCGGCCTGCCATCGAATCGCGCAAATCCGACCACCAGATTCTGCGCG
>DATEGW010000222.1:0-5055 GCA_035279845.1 Candidatus Acidiferrales bacterium
TGCGCGGTCCTCGCGGCGGGATGATTCTCTGCCGGGAGAAATATGCCAAGGACATCGACCGCGCGCTTTTTCCCGGCGTTCAGGGCGGCCCGTTGATGCACATTATCGCGGCCAAGGCGGTTTGCTTCAAAGAAGCGATGGAACCTGGCTTCCGCGAATATCAAAAGCAGGTGGTAGCGAATGCGAAGGCGCTCGCCGCCAGCGTCTCAAAGCACGGCTACCGCATCGTGAGCGGCGGCACGGACAATCATTTGTTCCTCGTGGAAATCCACTCTCATGGGTTGGTGGGCAGCGTCGCGCAGCCTGCGTTTGATCGCGCCGGCATCACAGTCAACAAGAACTCCATTCCATTCGACCCTCTGCCTCCGATGAAAGGCGGCGGAATTCGCGTGGGCACGCCCGCGGTAACCACGCGCGGGATGAAAGCGCCCGAGATGGAGATAATCGGCGGCTGGATTGCGGAGATGCTGAAGAGTCTTGGCGACGCAGCAACCGAGCAACGCATTCGTAAACAGGTTGAAGCTCTCGCGGCGAAATTTCCTCTTTATACGAAGCGACTCGAAGGCGGAAAAGCGTCATCTGCGGGATCAACCGCCGACTGAAGATTCCTTCAATCGTGCCTTTCAGAGCACGTGCCGAAGGGTCGCCATCAGTGCCGTGCTAGTCTTATCTTCAGAACGACCCGTCTCCCACACGCGCGTGACAATAGATCAGATGCCCGCGATGAACGATGTCGAGCGAGAAGAAGCGCGGCAAATCCAACTGTCGCTGCTCCCCGCCGGAGCACTGATCACGAATACGGCTGAGGTTGCGTTTAGGTTTGAACCCTATGCGGGAGTAGGCGGCGACTTTGCGGACTTTTTCGAGTTGCCGAACGGGCAAGTCGGCATTTACATCGGGGATGTGGTTGGTAAAGGATTATCCGCAGCGATGTATGCAGCGCTCGTGATGGGCATGCTTCGCGGCACGCACAAAACCGGAACGGATACGTCGGTCGTCCTCAAAACGCTAAATGAGCGTCTACTTGTGCGCCCCGTAATCGGACGCTACGCAGCGACCGTCTATGCAGTCTATGACCCGCCGAGTCGTCGGCTCGCTTTCTCTAACGCCGGCTTGCCGTTTCCTTTGCTCGCGTCAGGGTGCGAGTGCATACGGCTCGGGCAGGGCGGATTGCCCTCGGGCCTTATCTGCGGCAGTTCGTACGAAACTCACCACATTCAGTTGAATCCTGGCGATTCAGTACTGTTTGCCACCGATGGCCTTACCGAATTGCGCGACAGCGACGACATTGATTTTAGCTGGACGCGTGTGGCGGACGTCCTCGCGAGCATCCGCCGAGGAGGCGCTCGATCTGCTGTTCGAAGAAGCGCGGCGATTCGCGAGCGACGGGCATACCCACAGCGACGACATCACGGCCGTCGTACTTAAAGTCCCAAACTAGATCAGTCCACGACCTCAATCTGCAATTCCTTCGCAACGCCATCGCGAATCGTGAACGCACGCACCGGCAGGTCCGCGTCTTCGCGTGACGACGCGATGAAATACGCAAGTTCGGGATAGAATGCGCCGGCAATATCCGTAGGCGAAGGTTCGTTCGGGGTTGTGGGATGGGAATGATAAATCCCTAAAAGCTCAAGCCTCTCGCGCCGAAGATTGCGCATCGATGCGAAGAGTTCGCGCGGACCAATTTCGTAAGAGGTTTCCGGCTTGCCAGACGCGTTGTCCGCAGGGAAAATTTCGATAATTTCGCCGTCGCGGCCCGAGAGCAAACCGCAAATTTCGACGGCAGGCGTGCGGCGCGCTTGTGCGATGAGCGAGGAGAGAACAGTGCGACGAATTCTGACCATTGGAGTCACAGAAAGAATAAAGGGGCGCATCAACGTGCGCCCCTTGAGTGCAAAACAGTTTATGCCTTTTGCGCCTGCCTGCGGAGGAACGTGGGAACATCGAGATCATCGGCAGGAATCTCGTGAATCACTTCGTGAACGGTGCGCGCCACTTGCTGCACGACGCTGGGCTCCGGCGCCACGCGCGGTTGCGGTTCGGGCGCAACGCGGACTTCCGGCTCCATCTCCTGCTCACGGCCCGCTTTCCACGTCTTCGGCAGATAAGAAGGACGCGTATGCGTCTTCTTTCCGGCCACTTCGCGGAAGCCCGCTGCAATAACTGTGATCTTTACGGATTCCTTCATCGCTTCATCCATCACAGCGCCGAAAATGATGTTCGCATTTTCGTGTGCGGCTTTCTGAATGATTGACGAGGCCTCGTGCACTTCCTGCAGCGAGAGCGTGTTCGAGCCGGTAATGTTGATGAGGATGCCCTGCGCGCCGTTGATGCAGTTGTCTTCCAGGAGCGGGCTGTTGATGGCGCGATTCGCCGCGTCAACGGCGCGGTTTGCTCCCGACGCAACGGCCGTGCCCATTACGGCAAAGCCCATGCCGTGCATGATCGTCTTCACGTCTGCAAAGTCGCGGTTGATGATGCCCGGAATCGTGATGATGTCCGAAATGCCTTGGACGGCCTGACGCAGAATGTCATCGGCGATGCGGAACGCCTCGAAGAAGCTCGTCCCGTGTTCGACGGTTTCCATCAGGCGCTCGTTGGGGATCACGATCACCGTGTCAACGCAGCCAATCAGCTCCGCCAATGCATGTTCGGACTGTTGCATGCGGCGCTTGCCTTCAAAGGCAAACGGCTTCGTCGCCACCGCAACCGTCAGCGCGCCGAGTTCGCTCGCGAGATTGGCCACCACGGGGGCAGCGCCGCTTCCTGTGCCGCCGCCGAGGCCGGTCGTGACGAACACCATGTCCGCGCCGTCGAGGGCCTCAAGAATTTTCTCGGTGTCTTCGAGCGCGGCTTTGCGGCCGACCTCGGGATTCGCGCCGGCGCCCAGCCCTTTCGTAAGCTTCGCGCCTAATTGCAATTTCACAGGTGCTTGCGAGAGCTTCAGGGCCTGCAAGTCCGTGTTTGCGGCGATGAACTCCACGCCTTCCACCTTGGCGCGGATCATGCGGTTGACGGCGTTGCAGCCGCCGCCACCCACGCCGATGACCTTGATCTTCGCGCCGTTTTGCACATCTTCAGCGAGTGAAACTCGAATGCTCGATTCTTTTGGCGTCATGCGCCCTCCCCAGGACCGATCTAGAAACTGTTACGCCCCCGCAAACATGCTCTTCAACTTCCCCACCCAGCCGTTGGCCCGCGCTCCCGAAGCGCGTTTGGTTCGCGCTCCGTAAAGCACCAGGCCTACGGCTGTTGAATACTCGGGCTGAGAGACCTCGTCTGTCATTCCCGCAAGGCCGCGCGGCGCGCCGATGCGGACGGGCAGATTGAAAATCTTTTCCGCCATCTCCGGTAATCCGCGAAGATGAGCGCCGCCGCCGGTGAAAATAATTCCGGCCGGGATTTGCGACTCGATGCCGCCGCGGCGAAGTTCGTCGCGAATCAGCATTAGGAATTCTTGCGCGCGCGGCTCAACAATTTCCGCCAGCATGCGAGAAAAGACAGTTCGCGGCGGGCGATCGCCCACGCTTGCAATTTCGATTGCGCGATCTTCGGTAATCAGTCCGCGAAATACGTATGCGTGCTCGCGCTTGATTTTTTCCGCTTCGGGAATCGGCGTGCGCAAGCCAACGGCAAGGTCGTTCGTAAAATGGTCGCCGCCGACCGGAATCGCAGCCGTGTGCCGCACGCAGCCGCCCGAATACGCAATCAATTCCGTTGTGCCGCCGCCGACGTCAAGCAGACAGCACCCAAGTTCGCGCTCGTCCTGCGTCAGACAAGACTCAGCTGAGGCGAAGGGTTCCAGCACCGTATCGTCGACGCGAACGCCGGCACGGTTGACAGCCGTCACAATGTTTTGCGTAGCCGTTCCCGATGCGGTCACGATGTGCACATTCGCTTCGAGCCGCTGGCCAACCATTCCAATTGCATCGCGAATCGAATCGTGGCCATCGAGATAAAATTCCTGTGGCAGAACGTGCAATACTTCGCGATCCTCCGGGAGCGTGATCCCGCGAGCCGCTTCGATCGCACGCCGCACGTCATCGCGCTGAATATCGCGAGGCCGGTTTGCCACTGTAACGCCGCCTCGGCTGTTGATCCCACGCACATGACTGCCTGCAACGCCAACGCTCGCGGATTCGACCGGCACACCGACGATAGTTTCCGCTTCTTCCACAGCTCGGCGAATCGAACTTACAGCGAGATCCAGATTCACGATCTGCCCTTTGCGCCAGCCCTTCGACTCCGCTGCGCCTAACGCGGCAAATCGCACGCCGCCATCGTCATTCTGCTCGCCAACCAAGGCACAGGTTTTCGTACTTCCGATATCCAATGCAACGATATGCCGTTCCTTCTTCGTCAAAACCCTACTCCTTTAGTCCAATCCGGCAGTCGCGCTAGTGCGAATGCCTCGCCGAACGTGCTTTCGGTGCAGCCTGTGGAGGCACGGCCGCAATTTCCGGATTTGCTATGAGCTCTCCATCAAAACGCAAATCCACCGAGTCCAAGGGTCCAACTTTGGCTCGCACCTCGCCAATCTTTTCAACCAACGTTCGATACTTCGCTTCAAAATTGCCGTCACCGAAATGCACAAGCACCGGCGCGGAGGAATCGGCGATCGGAATCGCGCTATTCACGAAATCCGGCTGGACACCTGTAATCGTCGCAACCACGTCGTGCTGGTCTGAAAGATCGACTTCGCTCACCTCGTTCGATGCGCCCGGATGTGCAGACTCCACGCCCTGCATAAAGCCCGCGAAAAGATGCATACGTTCTTCACGATCATCCAACGGCGTATCCCCGCTAATGCCTTTCACCACCGGAAAATGAAAATTGTCGCGCAGCGGCTTTTGCAGAATTACTCCACTGATATCGACCAGCGATAGTGTGCTCCCTTCGCGCAAAAATGCCACTGGCGTCCGCTCGGTAATGTGGATCATCAATGTATTGGGCAACGCGCGCAGCACCGTGGCGTGGGCAACCCAAGGAAGCTCCTCGATCTGTCGCCGGCGCTGATCAAGGGGAATCCGAAGTACACTATGATTGCGATCG